>DNHN01000115.1 GCA_003485825.1 Bacteroidota bacterium
CCATCACTGATTTTCAGATAGTCCTCGGGAAGTACCTAGCCGCGGTAAGCTTGGTAGTCTTTGCTATATTGCCTACGCTCCTATACTTTTATTCTGTATATGAATTAGGCCTTCCTAGAGGGAATATTGACGTTGGAGCGACTTGGGGTTCTTACATTGGACTCGTGCTTTTAGGTGCGTCTTACGCAGCTATAGGTATATTCTCTTCCGCGGTCACCCCAAATCAGATAGTAGCATTTATTCTAGGGATGTTCTTATGCTTTTTCTTTTATGTGGGGTTTGACCAGCTCAGTAATTTATCCTTGTTTGGAGGGTTGGATAGTTTCGTACAGTCGCTAGGTATTCAGGTGCATTATGACTCTATCAGTAGAGGGGTAGTAGATACGCGCGATTTAGTGTATTTTGGATCTATCATCGCAGTTTTTTTAGGCCTGACCTTAGTAGTTTTAGATAGTAGAAAATGGTAACTAAGACGAAACAAAAATCACTAAATAGAAACAGAATCTTGAGAAGTGGATTGCTGTTTGCTTCGGCTATTATTTTGTTAAATATAGTTTCGAATAACGTATATAAGCGGATTGACTTAACTAAAGAAAAGCGCTATACGTTGTCTAATTCTACGCAGAACTTAGTTGACAAACTTGATGATGTGGCTTATGTTACCATATTTTTAGATGGTGATTTGCCACTGGAGTATGAGCGGCTAAAGTCTGCTACCCGAGATATTCTAAATGAATATAAACTGATTTCAAATGGAAAGGTAAAGTTTGATTTTGAGGATGTGCTCTCTGACAAGGAGATAAACGAAAAGGAAGAAATACTCAAAGAGTTTTTCCAAAAGGGTTTAAAAATAGAGCGACCAGAGACCAAGCCTGACGAAGCCCCTACAGAGAAGTTTATTATTCCGGCTGGAATTGTATTTTACAAGGGCAAGGAGTACCCGCTAAACCTATTGAAAAGAGATTTCGGCAAACCGCTGGAGGAAGAGATTAATAGCTCTATCGAACTATTGGAATATGAGATAGGTACGGTACTTAGAAAAGGGATATCAGGTAAGGAGGTGAAGATAGCATTCACCGCTGGACATGGCGAGTTGGATGAGATGGAGACTGCAGATATTGCTAGCACCATGGCGGAGTTCTATGAATTAGAGCGAATTAATTTAAATTTACTGGACAGCAACTGTTATAAAGTATTTGCTAAAGATGTAGCCGAAAACCCAGAGAAACCAGTATTTACGATTTTAGTAGAAGGACTCATACGCAAACTAAGCGAGTATGATGGAGTCATAGTAGCTAAACCTACCACGGAATTTACCGAGCCAGAAAAGTTCGTATTGGACCAATACGTAATGAATGGGGGTAAGATTATTTTCTTAGTAGAGAACCTAATAGCAGAGATGGATTCTGTAGCTAAATACGGCCAAGTAGCTACTAGTAATCATGAACATAACTTGGGAGACCTGTTGTTTCATTACGGTGTAAAAGTGCAGCCTACTCTAATTCAAGACTTACAATGTCACGGTATACCGGCTATAAATCAGCAGACCAATAGACCCGGTTTTTGGCCGTGGATGTATTATCCGCTGTTTAATGCTGTAGATGATAACCCCGTATCTAAAAATTTAGAAAATGTATGGGGTCAGTATTGTAGCACCTTGGATACTACCACACGGAAATCCTTGAGAAAGACGGTGTTACTCAGATCTTCGCCACAATCAAGGATAGCAGCAAACCCCGTATTGATCTCATTGGATATTTTACGAACTAAGCCGGATCCGGCTAATTTCATGAATGGGAATAAGATAGCCGCTGTATTGGTAGAGGGTGAGTTTACTAGTCCATTCAAGTATAGAGAAGGGGTGAAACGAGCTTTTGATATAGACTATAAAGAAGGTGTGAGGAATAATGCAATGATAATCATAGGAGACGGGGATCTGATCCGAAACCAAGTGAGTTCCGATGGTCAGGTATATCCCTTGGGCTATGATAAATATGGGTCAAAACACTTTGGAACACCTGTTGAATTTGCGAATAAGAAGTTTTTTCTCAATTGTGTAGACTTCTTATGCGATGAGTCTAATCTTATTGAGGTTAGGAGTAAAGAGGTAGTATTGCGTTTGTTGGATAAAGAAAGAGTAAAGAAAGAGAAGGTGTATTGGCGTACACTGAATATGGTCCTGCCTATTTTAATGGTCCTTATTTTCGGATTGATTAATGCGTGGTATCGCAAGAGAAGGTGGGTGTAAACAGTTACAATGAGACATATACTATGCTATATTGCTTGTTTGGTCGTCCTAGTTTCTAAGGGACAAGATCGCTCATATCTTAGTGCCAGTTATACCCCAGGTTTTTTGTTAGCGCATAGAGCAGATATTAAAAATCTTGCTGCTCATAACTATGGCTTAGAAGTTTCCTATGAGAAGGAGAAGTCTACTTCTGACTGGGGATCACATTATGCCAAACCAAGCATTGGTTACGGGCTATTGTACTATAATTTAGGAAGAGAAGTTACCGGTCACGCATTTGGTCTTATGACTCACGCGAAACTGAATGTAGTCAGTTTTAAGAATTCCAACTTGAAGTTTAGAATGGGTGCAGGACTTGCCTACCTCACCGAGAAATTTGATGTGTACAGCAACAGAAGGAACCAGGCGATAGGAAGTCATTTAAACGGTAGTATGCAATTTGGGTTATTGTATCACCACCAGCTACTAGAAAAGGATTATATAGAAGTTGGTATTAGTATATCACATTACTCCAATGCCGCGTTTAAAGTTCCCAATTTAGGTTACAATATACCCTCGTTTACCATTCGATACGGGTTAGGTGCAGGAAAATCAGACTCCAGTAGTACCTATGTAAGTAGTTTTAGTAAGCATACAGATTGGCGTGGCACATTCATCTATGGAAAGAAACAGCGAAACTTTGCTCAGCCAACAGACTTCTATAATTTTGGGGTACAGTTACGAGGGATACATTATGTTAAAGAAGTGAGGGCCTGGAGATTTGGCATAGATTATACCTTGGATAAAACTTACAAATATTCTGAAGATCAATTGTACCCTTTGGACTCTGTCACTATCGGCGAGCAATCTGAGGTTGCAGTGGCAGGAGGTTTCCAATGGAATTTAGGTAAGGTAGATGTTGTAGCTGAGATGGGCGTCTATATATATAAGCCATCGGTATTGAAAAATGCACTTAGTCAACGTATGGGTTTGGTATACGCTTTTAATGATCATTTAAGTGCTCAGGGGATGTTGCGTTTTCATAGAGGGGTAGCAGATTTTTTTGAAATAGGACTTGGGTATACGCTATGAAACAAATTCTAATATTCATAGTGCTTGTATTTTTATCGTCGTGTAAAGGAGATCGAAGAGATGACTGTATTACACGTTTGGGTGATGATGGGTCTGATGTGAGACAAGTAGGTGATTTCAGTAGATTGTATGTGGAGGATCGGATAAAATTAGTGATAGAGCAGGACCGTGCGAGAGCGGGAGAAGTAGTACTGAGTGGTCCAGAAAATCTTTTGAGTCAGGTGCTTACTGAGGTTTCAGATGGAGAGCTTAGATTGACGAATAATAATACCTGCAATTTTGTGCGTAGTTTTGACTATACCCTGGCAGTAAAGGTTTTTGTAGATAAGCTATCGCGATTAGAGGTAGAAAGTATAGCTGAAGTGAGTGTAGAGGATACACTAGTTATAGATTTTTTAGAGATACGGCATACAGCACTTTCAGATATAGACCTTACCCTTGGAGGAGATGAGGTGTTTATTAGATCCAGAAATTCTGCGAGCACCAGATTAAGAGGGAAGATTAAAACGCTGAAAGGCAGCATAGAAGAGGTGTCGAGTCTAGATGCCGGTGAACTCATCTGCGAAAATGTATTGATAGATACACATACTAAGTTGGAGACCTATGTCCGTGCTACAAAACTGATATACGTGAATATATACAATTCAGGGAATATCTTTTACCTGATAGACGAACCTGCTGAGTATGCTGCTGTAGGCGAGCGTGCGGGGAGTGGACAGTTATTAAAAAAGTAAAGCGACTCACCTGAAGGCAAGTCGCTTTAAATCCAACCTAATTATGAAAATTTAACTATTTTATTTCAATTTTTTTGGGGAGTGTGTTCTTACTTTTTAGAATGTTGAGGTGAAGTAATCCATTGGAGTAGATAGCCTCTACTTGAGTAGTATCTGCACTCTTTGGCAATTGCACTTTCCGCAAGTACTTACCGTAGCTGATGTCCGAATAGAGGGTGGTTTCCTCTTCTGAGGCTGGTTTTAAAAACTCACCAGAAATGGTTAGAATATTGTTTTCTATGGAAAGGTCGATCGCTTCTTTGGTCATGCCCGGTAGGGAAACCTTCAGTGTGTAAGAGGTCTCAGATTCGGTCAATTCTACTTGTGGTTGTAGTGACTTCTCAATACCGTTTTCGTTGAGCATTTCACCGATGAGGTGTCCAAAATTACTTGTAAATCTGTCGGTTAGTAAACCTGGTTTTGTATGTACTATCATAATGTTGTTTTTTGATGAACTATGTTCCAATAGTTATTCCATGCAAAAAATAATGACAATGTGTCTGTTTTTGGATTGATTTAGTAAAATTTTCAGACAAAATGTCTCTTTATAAAGCAACTATGATTTTGTTGTAGTCTTGGAAACTGGTTGTTTGGACATTTTTAAATGTGTTAGATAGTGCAAG
>DNHN01000212.1 GCA_003485825.1 Bacteroidota bacterium
CCCCATGTACTGATGACTATCCCAGTAGTTGAGGACAAACTGGTACTCTTTGTGTGTAAGCCTTAGCACAGCTAACTGACCTACTCCATCTATAATCCCATTTACTTTTTGGTCACTTCTATCTTCATAAAAAGCAGCATGTCCACTCATAAACAGGTTAGTATGTTCACTAAAAAAGTGTGTGTATTCCAGACCATAAGCAAAATTATACTCCACAGAATTCGGCGAACTATTCAGATCTATTTCACCAGCACTGTGCACAGTAATCCCTTGAGCATTGAGACTTAGTTTATTTTTCTCTGTGTTTATAGGATTCAAGTACACATTGTAGCCTGCTACGAATTGTTCATTTTTAGGATCATCATAGTATATCATATCATGCCAGTCTATCCATGCATCATACTCCAATGTTTTGCCCGGTTTCGTAATTTGTATTCCTTGCTCAAAACGGTCCGTAATTACTTTCTCATAATCGTAGAGCGGCTCTATCATTTTATGCTGCAGTGTACCATTCAAACTCCCGAAAACAACATTGTGCCCCAGTACACCATCATACGTAAACTTAAAATACGGCTCGATACTGCGAATCTCAGGATTACCAAAATCGTATCTTAGATTGAATCCACCAAAAATTTGAGCCTTGTCATTAAACGAATACTGCACATATGGCATAGCCTGGAAGCCAGTGTAGGTAGACCCCTTGTCCACTTTAGATAGATACTCAGCATTGCGGAAATAGCCCATATTATCAAAGTGAAACTGAAGGTGCGAAGAGTCTATACTCTGTTCATACTTATCATTGTCAAAGAATGAATTTTCATACTGAGCGTACACATTACTGCACAGTAATACGAGAGTCAGAAACAGGATAAATGGCTTAGTGCCCATAAAAAATGCTATAATTAGCTGCAAATAAGCAACTTTGTATTGTTATTTCATAACACAGCCTCCTTTGGCACGTACATTGACTTATATTTACCCTAACCAGCAAGAGATATGAACGTACTTAAATTACTTCCAATGCTTAGCCTACTATTTGTAGGTAGCGCATACACCAGCGAAACACATAAGCAAGACGGTTTACGCACCACTAAAAATGAAGCATTCACTCATGGTGAAGAGCTCAAATACAGGGTACACTATGGCTGGATAAATGCAGCTTCAGTCACTATCAAGGTAGATGATAAGCCTACAGTGATAGCTGGACGTGAAACCTTTAAAATAAGCGCTTATGGCAAGACTTTCAGGTCATTTGATTGGGCTTTTAAGGTGCGAGATAACTTCATTAGTTATGTAGATAAAGAGAGTATAGCTCCACTTAAATACTACAAAAACGTACAAGAAGACAACTATAAGGATGAGGATTTAGTCTACTATGACCACGAGAAAAAATGGCTAAAAGGATCTCAAAAGAGTATGGAGATGCCTGCCTACCTTCAGGATGTTATCAGTGGACTATTCTATGCCCGTACTATAGATTTTGCCAATGCTGCTGCAGGTCAATCTTTCCCGATTAATATATACTTAGACCAAGAGATTTATGATCTTAAATTCAAGTACTTGGGAAAGGAAACCATTAAATCAGACTTGGGCAAAATAGAATGCTACAAGCTAAGACCGCAGCTGGTGGTAGATCGTGTATTCAAAGACGAAGACGATATGACCATCTGGATTACAGCGGATGAAAACAAAATACCTGTGCGCGTAGAAGCCTCTATCTACGTAGGTAGCGTAAAAGTAGATATCACCAAAGCCAGTGGATTGAAAAACGCATTTAGTAGTAAGCGGTAGGCTAACCTGAACTCAGTTTTATAACTGTCATGTGAAAGGTCTACATTTGTACGAGACTGATATGCATAAAATAGCACTCATACTAATCATCATAAGCCTTCTTTTTGTATCCTCGTGCAAAGACGATGACGAAACAGAACCCGTGTGGGACCCAAGCGGTTTGTATACACTACATGTTAGTGTCACTGGAAGACCACCTGCAATAATAACTGATGACAGTATATTACAGTATAATCATCAATTTCTGTATGGTGAAATTTTTGATACAACACAGACCAAATGCTGCTACTGGAGATTTAGTAAACACAATTGCCCGCCTACCTACTCCATTTCAAACTTTAGAATATTTGAATCGGAAGGACAATACTATCTTTATAACGGTATTGACTATAGTGGGGGTAACCAGATTTCTTTTCATATCCCTTTGTCAATTGACGACAATACACTTCGATTAGAAACCAATATTCCCAAAAATGAAAAATCATTTCACTTGGCCTCACTCAATTCAATTATGACATCCACTGCCGAGAGTTGGCCTACTTGGTTTGATTTAATACATTTTCAGATGAATAAATTAGAAGATGGAACTACATCAGGATCTTGGGCAATCATAGACAAAAGTGAATACTGTACTACAACTATGAGTGATGGATCAACACAGTCCTATTACATGTAAGAATTTGCGGACATTACCTTTACTAGAATAGGAGATTAAACCACCATTTGAATAAAATAGTACTGATACTAATCACAAGCCTTCTTTTTCTATCCTCGTGCAAAGACGACTAGAATCGGAGATTAGTATCGCAGAACTTCTTTTCACCTCCCTAAGGCCAGAGTTGCGGGGTAGACTGACTGAGTTTGTAACATCTGAATTCTTCTTTATCTGTACTAAAATACACTGCAGCTAGTGCAAGCGTTTTTTTATCTAAATATCGTGTATTGAGCAACACATTTTTCACTTCATTCTTGTCATAATAGCGAAGTACCTGCAAGATATCGTCTATCTTTCCTTTCATAAATACACGTGGAATTATCTGTGATTTGTGCAGTTGAAAATCTAAGTTTTCAATATCCAAATCCCAAAACAACTCCTTAGAAAAACGCATATTACAAAGACAATAGAATCAAATGACTTGTATTCTAAAACTTCTTTTGATTGTAAGGCACACTCGCTCTACCTTTACCGCCGTAATTCATGAACTACCTAAACGGAGAAAATCTGAGCAAAGACCTGGGCGAGAGAATCCTCTTTCAAGATCTAGACCTAAGCATAAACAAAGGCGATAAAATAGCACTCGTAGCCAATAACGGCACGGGTAAAAGCTCCTTGCTCAAAATACTTGCACAAGTGGAACAGCCTGACAATGGCATAGTACGCCTGCGCAAAGGGATACGCTCTGCGTACCTTCCCCAAGAACCTAAATTTGACGAGGGAACCATACAAGAGCTCATAGACTTCAGTAGCTCGCACATCATGGCGACTATACGTGCATATGAGGCATCGCTAGAGGCACAAACAGCCGATTACAACACAGAGACCCAACGAGCCTTTGAGCATGCTGCTGCAGCTATGGATGAGGCAGATGCATGGGATTTTGAGCGAAAGCTAAAAGAACTGCTCACACGATTTACTATCACCGACTATGACCAGCAGATAAGCTCTCTCAGTGGTGGCCAAAAGAAGCGTTTAGCCATAAGTCTTGCTATACTCCAAAACCCGGACCTCCTAATGCTAGATGAGCCTACCAATCACTTGGACTTGGATATGATAGAGTGGTTAGAAAAGTACCTGAGCAACTCCAATATGAGCATACTTATGGTCAGTCACGATAGGTATTTCCTAGACTCAGTGTGTAATCAGATCATAGAAATGACCGACGGCAGACTGCAAAACTACAGTGGAAACTATGCTTACTTTCTAGAGAAAAAAGCAGAAATGGAAGCCGCACAAGCTGCCGAAATAGGCAAAGCTCAGCAACTTATGAAAACGGAGCTAGAATGGATGAGACGAAGTCCAAAGGCGCGTACTACCAAGAGTAAGTCCCGTATCTCTTCCTTCTACGATACCGAAGCCAAAGCCAAAAGTGGCAAGAAGACACAAGACCTAGAGCTCTCCGTGAAAATGACTCGAATAGGCGGTAAAATACTAGAACTAAAAAAAGTATACAAAAGCTTCGGAGATAATGTCATTCTGAAAGGACTAGACTACACCTTCAAAAAAGGCGAACGCATCGGCATAGTAGGCAAAAATGGTTGCGGTAAATCTACCTTCCTCAATATGGTGATGGACCTGGAGCAGCCAGACAGCGGTAAGATCAACCGTGGAGATACCATCGTCTTTGGGTATTACAGCCAAGAGGGAATGAAAAATCTAAAACCTCAAAAAAAGGTATTGGATGTAATGAAAGATGTAGCTGAAGTAATCACTCTCGCCAACGGAAGTAAAGTGACGGCAAGCCAAATGCTGAATCTGTTTCTCTTTCCGCCACAGATGCAAAACCAGCTCGTAGAAAAGCTAAGCGGTGGTGAGAAGAGAAGACTGTACCTACTCACTGTACTCATGCTGAATCCTAACTTTCTCATACTGGATGAGCCTACCAATGACCTAGATATACTCACCCTCAATAAGTTGGAGTCTTTCTTAGCAGATTTTGGTGGATGTATCTTACTGGTAAGTCACGATAGGTATTTCCTAGACCGCATAGTGGACCACATATTCGTATTCGAAGGACAAGGAGAAATCCAAGACTACAACGGCAGCTATACTGAGTATCGCCTAGAGCAAGAAAACCAAGCAAAGAAGGAGAAAAAAGCAGCGAAAAAAGAGGCTACAGAAGCCGCCAATAAACCTGTAACTGCTGCAGCGGCTCCAAAGACTAAACTTAGTTTCAAAGAGAAATACGAGTTTGAAAC
>DNHN01000314.1 GCA_003485825.1 Bacteroidota bacterium
TTTAAGAAAGGAACAAACGGAATGGTTGAGTCTTTAGAGGCTGACGATTCAATTTTTGAGAACTCTCCTATCATTATCAAGGACAAGTATGCTGTTTCTGGTTCTGACATGGCTCAGATTGGATGGGTAGAGGTAACTACTGAGAATGGTGCTTCTGGATACCTATGGTACATGAAATCAGAGCACGAGACTCGTCTCCGCTTTGAGGACTACCTAGAGACTGCTATGGTTGAGGCCGTTCCTGCTGAAGCTAATTCAGGAGCTATTGGTGCTGGAGCTGATGTTGGAAACAAAGGATCTGAAGGTGTCTTCCACGTTGTGGGAGCTAGAGGTAATGTTTGGTCTGGAGGAAATCCAACTACATTGGCTGACTTTGATGCTATGATCGAAAGATTAGACAAGCAAGGAGCTATTCAAGAGAATGTTATTTTCTTAAACCGTCAGTTCGGTTTTGACGTTGATGATATGCTAGCTGCACAGAACTCTTATGGAGCAGGTGGTACTTCTTACGGATTGTTTGATAATGACGAAGAGATGGCTTTAAACTTAGGTTTCAAAGGCTTCACTCGTGGTTATGACTTCTATAAGACTGACTGGAAATATTTGAACGACCCAACTATGCGTGGTGGTTTAAATGCTGGTAAGATTTCAGGGCTTTTAGTTCCTGCTGGATCTACTACTGTTTATGACCAAATTCTTGGTAAGAACGCTAAGCGTCCTTTCCTTCACGTTAGATATCGTGCTTCAGAGACTGAAGATCGTCGATATAAGACTTGGATTACAGGTTCTGCTGGAGGTGCTGCTACAAGCGATCTTGACGCAATGGAGGTTAACTACCTTTCTGAGCGTGCTGTTTGTACTTTAGGTGCTAACAACTTCTTCTTGTTTGAAGGATAAATAAACTCAACGGGGGGGTGTTTAAACACCCTCCCTTTTTTTAAATCATATTAAATTATATCTAATGAAAAAAAATAAGAATTCCGTGGACATGAACTATGTCCTAAAAAGAAAAACCCCACCATTATCATTTATGCTATCATCACGACACACTCGTCGTAAGCCTCTATTGTATTTTGATGGGACTAGCAATCGACCTCTTCGATATGCTAGAAACCAAAAATCACCTTTTGAAGACGAGCAAGATGGAACTGCTATTGTTGAGCCTATAATCTTTGATGATGGCTTTTTGCATGTTCCTAAAGACAACCCTGTTCTTCAAGAGTTTTTATCTTACCACCCTGGGTTTGGTGATATATTTGTAGAGGTTAACAAAGAGGCTGAGGCTAAAGAAGAGGTTCAGAGCCTTGACGCGGAGGTAGATGCTTTGATTGCAGCTCGTAGCTTAACACTAGACATGCTTGAGAATATATCTCGTGTTCTCTTAGGCTCTTCTGTTGACAAGATGACTACCGCAGAGTTAAAAAGAGATGTGTTGGTCTTTGCCAAGCAGAACCCTTTTGAGTTTTTAGATTTACTTAACGACCCTATGCTTGAGCTAGAGAGCAAGGTTGCTAAGTTCTTTGAAGATGGACTGCTAGGGATGCGTAATAAAAACAAAGATGTATACTTTAACTTACCCAATAACAAAACAAAAATGTTAACGGTTCCTTTCGGGGAGTCTGCCAACTATATTGTGGCATCATATTTGCAGAGCGATGATGGTGTTGAAACACTCAAGCTTCTAGAAAAACAAAAGTAATTCACCTTTACTCTAATTAAGACCTCAGAAATGGGGTCTTTTTTTTTGACTATCTTTGTTCTTTATTAACATCTAATATTTTTAACTGATGGCAAAATTTTTACAATACGACACCGCCGCGAACGGTAGTCTTGTAATCCCAGCGGAGGAAGTCCTTTGGGTAAATAGTGGAACTAGCACCACTACTATAGTATTCATGCTAGGAGCAAGTGCATTTGATCAAGTTACCGTTACTCATGCTGCAGATACCTCTGCTTATGAAATGGTAGGTTATCTTCAAGACAAACTAGTAGAAGCAGCTCAAGGAAAGTGGTCAGAGGCTGTTCTAAACATTACTGCTGACTCACCACTAGTAATCTCTAACATTCAAGTAGCGTAATCATGACAAAGTATCTTAACCTTTATTTCGGAAATCAACCGACTGCTCTATTGAACGCTAGTAAGCTTAGATCAATTGAGCAAACATCCACAACAACAACTGTTATTAAATATAACGGGTCTGCTTCAGCTGACCTAATCACTATAACTCACGCTGCTGACGCAAGTGGACTTGCTGTTCAAAATCAACTTGTAGAAGCTTTAGGCACAGTAATGAGAGCTCCGTATACTAATGCGGCTCCTTTAGTTACTTTGGACTTTGCAATTAGCCAAGTTGCTAATAGTTAATCTTTTTATAGTAAAAGACTAGAAAGAAGGGGCCTCAAGAGGGCCTCTTTTTTTTGTCTATCTTTGTTAAAACCTTTAAAAATGATAAACTCAGTAAGGAATACTGTACTATCGGTATTAAATAAAAATAACTACGGATATATATCCCCGTCAGACTTTAATCAATTTGCCAAGCAAGCGCAGATGGATTTGTTTGAAGATTATTTTTATAACCTAAACTATCAAGTGGTAAAAGAAAATGCTCGTCAGTCAGGCACGGGGCTTGTCGATATAAGCAAAGGATATGAAGAGGTTATTTCTAGCTTTTCCAAGACAACAACTTTAACTCAAGCCACCGCTAATACAAGCAAATACAATTTACCTTCAGACTACTACCTTTTAAATGTCGTTCAATACAACACAATCGGAGCTGGACAACCAGGTGTAGAGATAGAGAAGGTAGAAGAAAATAAGATAAGAAGTTTAATATCAACAAACCTATTGGCCCCCACTGCTGCTTTCCCGGTATATGTTCAGAGAGGCAATATTATAGAGGTATACCCTACAACTATTAATGGAGCTACTAACGTAGACTCTTACTATATTAGAAATCCCTTAGATCCTAAGTGGACATGGGTGCAATTAACTTCTGGAGGCCCAGTATTTAATGCTTCTGCGGCAGACTATCAAGACTTTGAGCTCCCTTTGTCAGATGAGCCCGACTTAGTCATGAAGATTCTAGAATACGCGGGAGTTTCAATAAGAGAGGGTGATGTGGTTAAGTTTGCAGATGGTGAATTAACGCAAGAATCTCAATCAGAAAAATAAGATATGGCATACTTAAGTCAGTTTCAATATTACACAAACGGAACCAATCCTGCAGAGGAAACAAATTGGGGGTCGTATCAATACACAAGTCTATCTGATATCGTAAATAACTTTATGGCTATATATGCTGGTAATAATGAGCTAGTAAATAATGTTGAGAGATATCAAGTATTGTTTCATGCCAAGAGAGCGATTCAAGAACTAAACTATGATGCCTTTAAAGAGATTAAGGCGCTAGAGTTAAGTGTTGACAATGAATTAAGATTTGTGCTTCCTTCTGACTATGTGAACTGGGTAAGGATCTCTCTGTATAGAGATGGGGTTATTTTCCCTCTTACTGAAAACATTCAGCTAAACTCAAGTAGCGCCTATCTTCAAGACAATGAGAGTAGGGTTTTATTTGATCAAGACGGAAACATATTAAAGCCGGAATACTCTAATATAGATATAGAAAGGATAAAAGGAACTAAAAAGAGCATATACCTAAACGAAAACAATCCTAACTTCAACGGAAGAGAGGGATGGTGTTGTGATGGCTCTTGGTATTTTGAGTACAATGTAGGAGCTAGATATGGTCTAAATACTGAAACGGCAAACGCTAATCCTACTTTTAGAATTGATAAGTCTGCAGGCGTTATAAACTTCAGCTCTGGGATGTTAGATAAGATAGCAATACTTGAGTATGTATCTGATGGAATGGAAGGTGGAGATATCGCCTCTATAAGCGTAAATAAACTATTTGAAGACTATGTGTATGCTCACATTAAATACGCCATCTTATCCTCTAAGCTAGGCGTTCAAGAGTATATTGTTGGTAGGTCTAGAAAAGAAAAGACAGCATTGTTAAGAAATGCCAAGATAAGAATCAGTAACATTCACCCTGGTCGTCTGCTTATGAACTTGCGAGGTCAGAATAAGTGGCTTAAGTAGCATGGACATACAAACTAATTTCATAAAAGGGCGCATGAATAAAAGCGTCGATGAAAGAATACTCCCTATGGGCGAGTATAGAGATGCTCTGAATATACGATTAGGCTCAACTGAGGGTACTACTATTGGAGCGGTAGAGAACACAAAGGGCAATGAGCAAATAACCACACTAGAACATAACGGAACTGCTTTAAGCGCAAACACTGTCTGTATTGGGGCTTACGAGGACGGGACAACAGAGACTATGTACTGGTTTGTTCACGACCCCACTAGAGGCGTAGACATGGTGGTTTCCTACAATACTAACATTCAAGCCCTTAACTATCACTTAATCTCTACATCTGTTTTAAACTTTGATCCTAAGTTCTTAGTCACGGGGGTAGACTTAATAGATAACTTCTTGTTTTTTACAGACGATTTAAACCCACCAAGGGTTATTGATGTAAATAGACAATACGCCAACTCTTTTACTGAGGCAGACATTAGTGTGTTACGACCAGCCCCTATAACATCTCCAACATTTACATTAAAAAATGTAAGCGGGGATGATGATTTTATGGAGACAAACTTTGTTTCGTTTGCGTATCGCTATAAGTATGAGAACCTTCAGTATAGCGCACTATCTCAGTTTTCAGAAGCGGCATTTTGCCCAGGGCCATACCTTGTCACGTTAGAGATGTATTCAAACACTGGTATGCGAAATTTGTTTAACGCTGCCGCTGTTTCTTTTGACACTGGGGGCGCTAGCGTCATAGGCATAGACTTATGTTTTAAGGTAAGCAACACAAACGTAGTTAATG
>DNHN01000182.1 GCA_003485825.1 Bacteroidota bacterium
CTGATATCAAATTCACTCACATGTTCTTCCACTTTTATACTCGTGAAGTGAGCTTCTTGTATAAAGTCAGTATGCACAAAGTTGATAGTGTACTCCCCCGTAGCTAGTATGTTTTCGTGGGTGTGTCTGCGTACCTCACCTCTAGGCCTTAGGATAAATCCGAAAAGGGCCGGGCTGCTTCCTAGATGCACCACGGAGCTAAATATGGCTAGATTCTCGTTCCCATCCGCGTCTATACTACCGATTAGATTTACGGGTTTGATGCCAGAGAGTGAGTTGATCAGGTTTAGTCGCTCGATGCGATCCATGGCTTGTACGTCTTTTTGGGTAATGTGCATGGTAAAAATAACGAATAGGAGCAGAGAATGTTTCGTAAACTCGCCTCATTGGATGTGTTACAGCACCAGCTACAGTAAGTATCGCAATGTGCTGTTCAGCATTCTATTGGATGATGATCTTTAGATTGCCCGTTGACCCAGAAAGCGTCGTAAACGTTGCGAAATAAATGCCACTAGCATAGTTTGCGATATCTAGGGTAGCTTTCTGACTGTCTGGATAAACTTCGGTAAGCTGATTTCCAAGATTGTCGAATAGCGCTATTTTTTCAAGGATTTTAGTCTCGGATGCAATCGTTAATAGATTTTTTGCTGGATTCGGATAGCTGTATACCCTATCGACAGTGGATAGCGTGTTGTTCCCAGTGCTCAAGGTACTCTTAACCTGCTTGATATCATCGAACAAGAATGTTGCATTCGCGGAAGCATCATTTGGCGTAGCATAGCCGAGCATGAAGGTGAGGACATTGTATACGGGAGGGTCTCCTGCAAAATCCCAAGTGTATGTGGCCCATCCTCCCGCAACGGTAGTATTGACATTTCGTTCGTTAGCGAAACCGGCCTCTGTACTTTCTATTTTAAATTTCAATAATGTGCCTACAGGTGCATCGGTATATACTTTCATAGAGATAGAGCTCATCGTTTCGTAATTCATGAATTCGTCTAGCACAAGTTTACTCTGTGCCCATGGAGCTCCACCGCTTCTAATAAACTGAGCAACTGTAGCACTAGGATTATCTGAATCTATTTGTGGATTCGGTATGATTGAGGTTATCGCACCGTTAAAATTGGTAAAGTCTGTGGTTACTACACTTTCCTCAAAATCTATAGGAAGACTTGTAGGCAAAGGGTCTGGTATTGCTGGGCCTACTACTTGCTGAATATCGTCAAATAGGAAAGTAGACGTCGCAGAACTATCGCCAATAGTGCCAAAATCGAACATAAAGCTCAGTTGATGATAGTCCTTAGGTTGGCCATAAAAATTCCAACTTACCGTTTCCCATTCTCCAGATACGGTGGTTAAGTAGTCTTTGTTTGTTCTGCTGGTCGAACTTTCCAATTCTAATTTGATTCGTGTGCCTACTGGAGCCGTGGTATATACCTTCATGGAGATCACTGATTGGGTAGAAAAATCTAAAGTATCAGAAAGAAACAGCTTGCTTCCAGCCCAAAACTCTCCGCCATTTCTAATAATCTGGCAAACTGTGGCACTGGTATTTGTTCCTTGCATTTTAGGGTTTGCAATGACAGTAGCTTCTGATCCTGCAAAACTCAGAAAATCACTACTAACTATGCCTGATTCAAAATCAACTGGCAATGATGCAGGCACAGGGGCTGGTGGTCCTGCTACTTGTGCTATATCATCAAAATAAAAGGTAGAGGTGGCTGAACCGTCACCGATGTTGCCAAAATCAAACATAAATACAATCTCATTCAGGTCGTTGGGTACACCTACAAATATCCATTCCAGGGTTTCCCATTCTCCAGATACTGTGGTGAGTGCGTTTACGTCCACGGCGGTACCAGTTCCTTCTAGTTTGAACTTTACAATAGTTCCTACCGGAGCAGTGCTATATACTTTCATGGATATTTTGGTCAATACCGAAAAGTCCAGATTATCTTCCAATAGGACTTTTCCTCCTCCATACGGCTGTCCGCCATCTCTTATGATACGACCTACGGAGTCACTCGTGTTGATTCCTGCAGATAGTGGGTTCGCGACCACGGCTGCAGTACCTCCATCAAAACTGACAAAGTCTGAGGTGGTGAGGTCGGATTCAAAATTGATAGGTAAGCTTTGAGAAAATCCATAAGTGAAGGAGAACAAGCTTATTATTAAAGCGATTTTTTTCATTGTAGTTACTAGCGTAAGGAATTTAAAATGTGCAGGTAAGCTTTCTTTTATCTACTTAGCCTATCACGAATTTAATAAAAACCTTATAGTATTAATCACTATAAGGTTTTTTTTCTTGTTTTTAAATTTGTCCGTGCGAAAGCTCAAACTGCAAAACCACTCTATGTTCTATTGTGTGGAGTGATGGTTTCGTGTCTAGCGTTTGGTACTCGGTTGGTGTGCCTTTACGTCATGGCGTGTGCTACATCAGAGCTTCGGGTTCAGCGTGATCCATGGATGCTATTACTCTTCTTTTTTTGACCCACTGACTATCCTTGAAATAATTCCTTTTTGATCTGAAAATTCTGCTAGTAATACGCCAGCCAAGTGGATGGTAATAAATGCCAAGAGATAGTAAATGCTTAGTACGTGGATGTCCTCCATCGATTTTTTTAAGTCTTTGGGACCTAATTCAATAATAAGTCCAGTAGTAAGCGAAACGATCACAGAGATATAGAAAATGAGATAGGTCCATTTTTGTACTTTCATCTTTGCAGTTAGGTCTTTGCTCAACGGATTTTGAATCTTCATATGTCCGAATGCTGGGAGTATGAATCGAATACTAAACAATCCGACTAACACATAACCAATGTAAATGTGCCAATCCCACATGGGTTGTCTTATTTTTTTAGCTAAAACGATGAGTTGATCCTCGGACAGAGTTTGGCCTGTGCCGATAATGTAGTCTTGTAATATAGCTGCTACATTGTGCTTATTCTACAGGTAAATAAATGGGAAAAGTAGCGCCTTTGTCTGGTCCTTCACTTGTTGCAGTTAATTTACCAAAATGTTTGTTTACAAATCTCCGAGCTATGAACAGCCCCATACCTGGGGTGGATTCTCCTTGGCTGCCTAATCGTGAATGTTCTGTGAACGGTTTAAATAGCGCTTCTGAGACTTCTTGTTTTAAACCTAACCCGTTGTCAATAACGTCTATGTTTATTCCCGAGATGTCTTTTGTTGCTTGGATACGTATAGACTCTACTGAGTGCGAAAATTTAATAGCATTACCTATTAAATTTGTGAATACTTGTCTAAAAGCACTTACATTCCCTAGAGTCTTTAGTTCAGTATCGCACTCAAATATGACATCAATATTTTTTTGGTTTAAAGGAACTTTTAAGGACTCTATTACCTCATCGAGTAGCTGTTTCAGATCGATGTCCGCTTTTTCTAATTTGCCTTGTGTCTGAGACTCATTTCTCAAATTAGAAAGGGTGCTTTCCATTAAAGTTAGTTGTTCATTGGCGAGCGTTTTCTTGTTTTTCAATACCGTATCTCTATCGGGGTTACTCATTTCATCTTCTAGCATATCTAGTGACATAATAATTCCGGCACAGGGACGTCTAAGGTCATGAGATAAAATCGTAATAGCCTGTTGTTTGGAATCAATAAGATTGTCAAATACTTCAATTGAAAATTGTAAATCTTTTAAAAGTACTCCAACCTCATCTTTATAACCTGAAGGTAAGCGAGGGATTTCCTGACTTTCTAAATAGACTTTAAGGGCATTGCTAGCTAGTTTTAAAGGTTCGAGTAATCTGTTGAGCACGTTGAGTGTAATGGCAGTAGCTCCCAAGGTAAAATCAGTGTAAAAGTCAATATCGTCGGGGTAGACAACGCACTTGTATTGAAGATTAGATATAGAATTAAACCAATGAGAGGAATGTGTAGGCCTACAAAGGCAATGGCCAAAAACTTGGTAGAGTATTTTTTGAGAACACCAATTTTAGATAGATTTGAATATAGCTTCATCGTTGATGGATTGTATTTTTTTTGGTACTGTTAACATACTGACTAATGCGTTTTATAGGTCTCCCAAAATTAATACTTCCAAGTGATGAATTGGGAATATCTATACGGTGACATTTGACCGTTTATATGTTATACGAGAAAAAGGATAAATGCAGCGAAGACTCAGAGCGAAGTTTACCAACGGTCTAACTAGGTGTCTGCATTTAGAACCTACTCCACTTCCAAACTCACATCCTCATCACCTTCCTGATACGGCAGCCATGTGATGATAAATTGGAGCATTTCGTCCGTGGTGCGC
The DNA here is from genome assembly GCA_003485825.1 of Bacteroidota bacterium. Classification (GTDB taxonomy): domain Bacteria; phylum Bacteroidota; class Bacteroidia; order NS11-12g; family UBA9320; genus UBA9320. The sequence continues at coordinate 4,283 of DNHN01000182.1, forward strand.
ATCCCTGCACCTCCAAACTCGTACCGCTCTCGAATTTCTTGTGGCGGGTTGTATGGATTGTTTTGGTTCTCAGCAGTGTTGTCAAATTCAGCCTCTACATAGATCACGCTTCCAGCAGGAATCTTCAACATCTTAGGGAAGGTGTAAAAGTACTGCCACCTAAAGTCCCACTTCGGAATGCTGATCAAGCGGATGCTATCTTGACTAGGTGTGAGAGCGTACGCCTTAAAACTCTTGCCAAGCAGATGCATATGTGGATTTATAGTCAGTATACTAATGTCTTCAGGTATTTTTAGAAAGCTAGCGTGCTTGGTGATTTTGCCTGGAGGTATCACGAGTGGCGGTATGATTTTACTGGCTCCATTGGTTCCGAGCATCACTTCATTGATAGGGCGCTTGGGAGGTGTGTTTGAGAAAAAAATGTTAACTCTACTGTGGTCCCACTTGTCTTGCGGTATCGGCCCAAAGTGTATGTCATCGGCTATCAGTATGGACTTTTTATTCATCGTAAATCCACCGATGCCTTCTGGATAGAGCTGTGCTTGAACTCCAGGCAGGTAATTTGCCGCTGAATTTATTTGCGAAGGACGAGTGCCGTCATCATTAGTAAGCTGTAGTGCGTTAAATTGCGCTACATATTCTGATTCTGCTACTTCTAAGTTTAGGATCCGTTGCCCATTAAGGATATTTGCTTTTTTATCAGGTTCGTAGTTGAGCAGCCTGCCATTCATATGGTGGACGAGATTATTCTCATTGGGTAAAAATTCCATAGCCCTTACATATTTCTTCTCACTTAGTGTGATTGGCAGTGTAGCTATGAAAAACTTATCTCTACTGTTACCCGAAATTAGAATACTATCAAACCACACCGTAGTATCTGGCTTGCCAATATAACTGTATGTATCATACTGAGGAAGCTCAGGTAGCAGAGAAGTGTCTCCCTCCGGAGCGCCACCTTCTATCCAGTCTTTTATTTTTTGTTTGGCAGCATCTGTAAGGTAGCGTTCACCGATGAAATGGCTATAGTTTCGGTCTGCTGGCCAAGGAGGCATTAGACCACTTTGGGTAACTCCGAGTATGGTGTTTTTTTTTCTGTTGACCTGTGCGTAAGTGGTTAGCGAAAAAGGTGCAGCACCACCGCTTCTGTGACAAGAGGTACAGTTTTTATACAGAATTGGAGCGATGTCCTCAGTATAGGTAAGGTCAGTACTTTGGTTACATGCTATTACTGCTAAGGTTATTAAGAAAACGATTACGGCCTTTTTCACTTTGTACAAAGGTAGGGGAGTGGTTTTAACTTTATCAAACGAATGGTAGAAGTTTCACTGGCTTGACTATTTTCGCGTACTTAATGGCAGCTAAGTTTATAGATATAGAGAAGATAATAGCGGATAAGAATCCGAAACTGCTGAAATACCTCCCAAAATTCTTATTAAACTACCTCAAAAAAATCCTCTGGCAGGATGAGGTAAACCGCATTATAGCGGATAATGAGGGGGTAAGTGGTGTGCAGTTTTGCCGAAATGTAATCGCTGAATTTAATATAACAGCGGTTATTGAGGGGATCGAGAATGCACCTAAGACAGGTGGAGTCACTTTTGCTAGTAACCATCCGTTAGGAGGCATGGATGCCTTAGCATTCATAGATCAGTTTAGCCATTACCGTGAAGATATTAAGTTTATAGCAAATGATATCCTGCTTAACCTGAAGCCCATGCAAGATATTTTTGTAGGGGTTAATAAAATGGGCACTACAGCAGTACCTTCACTAAAAAATGTAGATGCAGTGCTGGCCAATGATGAGAGTGTAGTCATATTCCCAGCTGGTCTCGTAAGCAGGAGAAAAAATGGAGTAATAAAAGACTTGGAGTGGAAGAAAACCTTCGTCACTAGAGCACGCAAGCACAATGTACCTATCGTACCTGTAATTATAGAAGGTAAACTGTCTAATTTCTTCTATAATTTTAGCAATCTTAGAGAGAAATTAGGCATCAAAGCCAATATTGAAATGCTATATTTGGTAAATGAGCTTTTCAAACAAAAAAATACAACAATTAAAATTATTTTTGGTAAGCCGATAAGTCCGGAGTCATTGGATCAGAATCTAAAGAAGGATAGGGCTTGGGCACAAGATATTAAAGAAAAAGCGTACGCCCTTAAGGAACAATAAATGCCAAAAGACTTAAGTTATATAGCGTCACCTATACCCTTGGAAGTGCTCAAAAAAGAGCTCAATAAAGACCGTTTTATCCGTTTCACTAACAAAGGGGACAACGAGATCTATATTGTCAATCATCACAATAGTCCAAATGTGATGAAGGAGATAGGGCGACTGAGAGAGGTCACCTTTGCCTCAGCAGGCGGTGGCACGGGAAAAGCGTATGACATAGACGAGTTTGATGTAAGTGAAAACTGCTATGAGCAGCTCATCGTATGGGCTCCAGAAGCACAAGAAATTATCGGAGGCTATAGATTTATAGACTGCGTTAAGATTATAGATACACGACCGTTAGAGCTTTCTACGGAGCATTATTTCCATTATTCAGATGTATTTATAAATGATTACTTGCCTACTACCGTAGAGCTGGGTAGAAGCTGGGTTCAGCCTAATTTTCAGCCAAGAGCAGGTTCACGTAGAGGGATTTTTGCCTTGGATAATCTGTGGGACGGTTTGGGTGCTATAGTGGTAGATACACCACACATCGAGTACTACAGTGGTAAGGTCACACTGTACACCAATTACCATAAAGAAGCCCGGGATGCTCTAATGTACTTTATGGACTACTTCTTTGAGGATAAGGAAAATCTAATTAGTCCGGTTCATTCACAAGGTATTAATACGGATATTTCAGATTTTAAAATGGCGATAAAAGGCTTAAACTATAAGCAAGCCCATAAAGTGCTCAACGGATATGTGCGAGAACGAGGAGAAAATATACCTCCCTTGATCAATAGCTACATGAGTCTTTCTCCTACAATGAAAACATTTGGTACAGCTATCAATCCCGATTTTGGGGATGTAGAAGAAACGATGATATTGGTGCGCATCGCGGATATCTACGATGAGAAAAAAGCGCGTCACGTAGATACCTACGTGAAAACCTCGTAGTAAATCGCCGCGGAATCGAGTATACATTCTGATAAACATTCCTTCATCCAATAAATAAATCCATTTGTAGCTTTTCATATTTCTGATGTACTAATCACGGCAATTTATAGTTTAACCAAGCAACAAGTGAACTATAACCCAAATGATTTTACAACTCAAACAAGTTAAACGGCTCAATGAAACCGTGCTACTTTTTTTCTTCAGTACCTTATGCCTAGTACTTTCTATCGCACGTGTTTCTGCTTCCTCTACACCTACATTCCTGTTTTTAAACTGGAATTTATTTTGGGCTTTTATCCCTTGGGCACTGAGTAGTCTATTGGTGGTCTATCCTAAGCTGCAGGAGAAAAAACTAGCTGTAATTGCAATGTTGGGCACGTGGCTACTTTTCTTTCCCAATGCCCCGTATATCTTAACCGACCTGTTTCATCTGAAACATGTCGTCAGTATGCCGATGTGGTTTGATCTGTTGTTGATTCTTCCCTTCGCATGGGTGGGACTACTTTTTGGATTTATGAGCTTGTGGGACATAGAGAAAATTCTTAAACGTTACTTGATGAAGTCACGGCTCAAAGAACTGTTAAGGTATCGACTATCTATTCCTATATTTTCATCGGTACTACTGTTTATTGGCAGTTTTGGTATCTATCTGGGAAGGTATCTTAGGTGGAACAGTTGGGATATCATTGCCAAGCCATTTGCTCTTATCTATGATATCGGAGATCGATTTGTCAATCCATTTGAGCATTCACGCACGTGGGGAGTTACCCTGTTTATGGGCTTATTTCTTAATCTGGCTTATTGGTCGTTGCGGTTAATAAAATTTAGAAAACATTGATCATCGTAAGAACTACCCTCGAGGGCAGTTCTTACGAATTCCACGCTTTGCTCTGAATCTTGCTAAAATGTTGCTTTAATTTTCATTAACTTGCCACCAATGCAAATCGACTACCTAAACAGTGCCAAACAGCAGTTTCAGTACTACAAACAGCTCGGCGATAAAACGATGGCTCAGCTCAGTGATGAGCAGCTCTACTGGCAATACAATGAAGCGAGCAATAGTATCGCTATAATGGTAAAGCATCTCTGGGGTAATATGATGAGTCGCTGGACAGATTTCTTAACCACCGACGGTGAAAAGGATTTTAGGAAACGAGACCAAGAATTTGAATTATCTGTAGGTATTGCCATAGAGGGCAGTACCTACAGACGGAAAGACCTGCAGATTAAATGGGAAGAAGGGTGGGCGTGTTTGTTTATGGCGCTAGAATCTATCAACGAAGAATACTTTGATACAGTAGTCTACATCCGAAACCAAGGGCACAGTATCCCAGAAGCTGTAAACCGGCAGATGATGCACTATGCGTATCACGTGGGACAGATGGTATACCTAGGCAAAATGATAAAAGGAGACGACTGGCAGAGTCTCTCCATTCCTAAAGGAAATGGCAAAGCGTACAATGCAGAGAAGTTCGCCCAAGAAAAAGGCAAGCGACATTTTACGAATGAGTACTTGAAGTAATTGGATTGCTAGTTAAAAATGATTTTATGAGTGATACCTCCCATAATTCCGCAAGGTGATTTTTAATTAAATGTGAGCATTAGTCTCGAAATCTCCCATCTCAATACTCAGTATTCCAAATCTCACTACTCTATACTCAAAATCTCCGATCTCACTATAAGAAACCTCACTACTCAGTACAAGAAATCTCACTACTC
>DNHN01000298.1 GCA_003485825.1 Bacteroidota bacterium
GACCCCCTGCTTGTAAGGCAGGTGCTCTAAACCAACTGAGCTAATCGCCCCTTTTAAAGGGCTGCAAATATAATTTCGGTTTCAATACTACCAAACAATTTATTTTAATTTTTTTCAGAGCCCTCTCTTCCCTATACCGGTGACTGATAGCACAGGACCGGAGACCTCTTCCAATCATTCGCAGAAAGAATACACTATTGGAAGTATCATTGTGCATTGTTGATTCGTTGTTCTATTAGCAGTCGATGTTTCTACCTTCATTTGCTCCACTAACATACACATTGAAGAAGTTTATAAAAATAGCACTTGTACTACTTACCTTTTTTATATTGGCGGTAGCTGGTATTGCTCTTTATTTTCAAAAAAACATCAAACCTATTTTAGTCACTGAAATCAATAAAACCCTGGCGGTAAAGGTAGAAGTAGATGAAATAAGTATATCTGGCCTAAGAGACTTCCCTAATCTGGGTATCAAGCTGACCAATGTGTCTATAGAAGAAAGCACGGTGTATTTCAATGAAAAACTCCTACAAGCTGACGAACTAAACCTATTCATAGATATCTGGAAACTGTACAAAGGCGAGTATGTCATAGATAAGATACTGCTCCGAGACGGACGCCTGCGTGTAGCTGACCTAAACTACGGAACCAATTACGATATTCTTAAACCCGCTGCGGACGACTCCTCCTCTGCTGTAAGTTTTGAAATAAAGGAATTGGGCCTAATTAGCTGTGATATTATCTACGAACACAAACCGAGTAAATTTAAGTGCGAAACGCTCACACCAAAAACCACTATAGGATTGAAGTATGCAGGCACAAGTACTGATCTAACCATAAAGGCGGCCTTAGACAGTACCACGCTCGTATCAGGTGGAGAGGACTACATTGTCAAAAAGAATTTAAAAATAAATACTAAAATAGCGGTAAATACGGAGGAGCAAGTCGTCAAAATAGCGCCTACAAACTTGCAAGTAGAGGAGGTAAGCCTGCAGGTAAATGGCTCTGTAAACTATAGTGAAACTTCAGCTATAAACGTCAAGTTTTCCAACGACAATACTTCAGCACAATCTCTATTTAGTGTCTTGCCCAAGAGTTTCATATCCTCACTAGACAATATCGACCTGCAAGGGGATGTAGTCATAGATGGCTATTTTAAAGGAAAAACATTTGGCACGCATGAGCCCAGTCTAGGTTTTGACTTTACCCTCCAAAAAGCAAGTGTACTCCTAAAAGGAGGAAACCTAAAGCTGCAAGGTGTAGAAGCAAAAGGGAGCCTATCGATCCCAAAACTTAGCCAGTTAAATTCAGCTAAAGCAACTCTGAACATACAAAATGCATCGAGTGATGAGAATTCGATAGGTGGAGACATATCCGTTTCAGATTTTACCAAACCCTCCATTTCTTGGGATGGGACAGCCGTATTAGACGCAGCATTTGTATTGGGTTTTATAGATAGTACAGGGTTCACGGTACAGTCTGGTACAGCTAAAGTAGACGGCAAGCTCGCACTCACCTATGATATCGACGAAGGAATTCCAGCCCCAAATACGCTTAGGTATTCAGGTAAAATAGAACTGGACCACTTGAGTGGACAACTAGCAGACCCTGCTATAGCCGTGAAAGATGTCGCTTTTAGTATAAGTGCAGACAACCATAAAATGGTAGTGAATAGTGCTTCTTTTTCATACAATAACACTACAGGAACGCTCAAAGGGTACGTAGAAGACTACACCTCTCTACTCAATAAAAATAGCGACGCTAAGTTAGTAGGAAAGCTGACGGTCAATAACCTAACGGTAAATGAACTCTACGGTGCAAATACGGCTGTAAGTCAAAATGAAAACAGTACCAAAGAGCTCCTTCCGATACAACTGAACCTGCAAACTACGCTTACCAATTTTCGATTTAATGACTTCACAGCCAACAAGATGGAGGGTGATCTTATCTCTAATCGAACATCTTTACGTATGCCAAAATGTAAAATAGATGCGCTCGGTGGTTCTACATTGGCGGCTATTGCTATTCAAAAATGGGGCGAAAATCACTTGCTGGATATCAACTCTGAACTAAGCAATATAAACATCTCCGAACTGTTTAAACAGTTTAATAATTTTGAGCAGACAGAGATTACGGATAAAAACATCAGTGGAACATTAGCTGGGAATATACTCGCCAAAGTAATCTTGGATAAAAACTTTGAGCCCATACTCCCAAAACTCTATGCTAAGGCTAGTGTGACCATAGAAGATGGTGCACTTATCAACTACGAACCGCTCAAGGAACTCTCCAGTTTTGTAAACATAGAGGATCTGGAAAACGTAAGATTCAAAACCTTAAAAAACACCATCGAAATATTTGACCAAACTATTTTCATACCCAAAATGAAAATAGAGAACAATGCTATGAATATAGAAGTAGAAGGCACACACACCTTTGACAACTACATGAAATACAGTATAGGACTCAGTGTAGTAGAACTACTCGCTACCAAAGCGAACTGGATAGCGCGTAAGGCTGAAAAACGCATAGAGAAAAATGCCACTGGCGGACTGACAGCCTACCTGCTTATGGAAGGTACTCCAGACGATCTAAAGATACGCTATGACAAGGCTACGGTAAAAGACAATATGAAAGATGAGGTCATGAACGAGAAGAAGAAATTCATCAAAGCTCTGAAAGGAGAGGCGACGCTCACTGAAGAAACCTCCGAAACTAAAAACTACGATGATGTCTGGGATGAATAATCATCCTCTTCTGTACTGAAAAGCTCACTGGCTACAAAATCTGCAAACAACAAACCCTTATCAGAGAGGCGTACATTAGTTCCTTTTCTCTCAATCCACCCTACTGATAGCCAATAACTAAGCTCCTCAGCGTACCGCAAATCAATATCGTAATCGTGCTCCTTCTTTAGTACGTCAGTATCCACTCCCCATTTCGCTCGTAATCCAGTCAGCAAGTACTCATTTAGTCTATTTATAGCGGTTAATTCTTCCATCTCATACGTCTTATTATTACTTGAAATGAGTGAGAGATACTCCTTGTTATTGCTAATATTCCAATACCTGTGGACTCCATCATAGCTGTGCGCAGATGGGCCTAAGCCTAGGTACTTCTTCCCTTGCCAATATGCCGTATTGTGTCTAGAATAGTTATCCGCTTTACAGAAATTGCTCACCTCGTAGTGCTCCCATCCATGCGCGTTTATCTCCTTTATCAGGATATCATAGTGGTCTGAAGCAAGGTCATCTTCAGGTCGCTTGTACTTTGTTTGTGCCACTAACTTATGATAGGGGGTATTTTCTTCTAAGGTAAGACTGTATGCAGACAAGTGATTTATGGGCAATGCCAAGGCGGATTTCACCGTCTGTTTCCACTCTTCGGTACTTAACTGAGGTAGGCCGTAAATCAAATCTATGGTAATATCCTTGAACCCTATATCCGCAGCTAACTGAATGCAGTTTACACTCTGCTCAGCAGTGTGGCTCCTATTCATCCACTGCAGGTGTTCCTCATTAAAGCTCTGTATGCCCACACTTAGTCTATTTACTCCGATGAGTTTTAGCATCTTCACATACTCTTCGGTGAGGTCATCTGGGTTACACTCTACCGTAATCTCTGCATCTTTAGCGATACTAAATTCCTCATGCAATGCGCCCAATATCTGATCCCACTCGTTGATAGTAAGTACACTAGGTGTTCCACCACCAAAGTATATCGTCTCCACTTCTTCATCTCCCAGAAAAGTCTTTCT
>DNHN01000111.1 GCA_003485825.1 Bacteroidota bacterium
GTAGCTAAGCTGAATAGAGAGGGGGAGATGAATGCCGAGTCCAACTATTGTAATGGAGAAGGAGGAGCAGGTACATTTTCAGATGGGAAGTTATACACTCGTTCTATGAAACGAGGTAAAATTCAAGAAATCTTAGAACTTTTTGTGTTGCACGGAGCAGATGAGAATATTCTGTATGAAGCACATCCACACATTGGTACAAACAAACTTCCACAGATTATAGAAAAATTACGCGATACTATTATTGAAAAAGGCGGTGAAGTACGTTTTGGAGCTAAACTGACCGATTTAGCATATGAAGGAGATACAGTAACTAAATTATCTGTTAATGGGGAGTGGGAACCTTGTGATCAGGTCATACTTGCTACAGGACACAGTGCTAGAGATATTTATTATTTACTACACAAAAAGAAGATTGCACTAGAAGCTAAGCCATTTGCGATGGGTTTTAGGATAGAGCACCCTCAGTCATTGATTAACACTATACAGTTTTATAATGAACACAATGCTAAAATGCTCCCACCTGCGTCGTATAGTCTAGTTACTCAGGTTAAAGGGAAAGGAGCATTTTCTTTCTGTATGTGTCCAGGAGGTATTATTGCACCAGCGGCTACAGCTGACGGAGAAGTGGTGGTAAATGGATGGAGTCCAAGCAAGAGAAATGGTGAGTATGCCAACAGTGGCTGGGTAACTGAAGTAGGAGAAGAGGAGTGGGAAGCATTTAAATCTCACGGCCCACTAGCTGGATTGGAGTTTCAGAAGTCCATAGAGCAGAAGGCGTTTCAAATGGGGGGAGGCAAGTTTAAAGTCCCTGCACAAAACTTGATAGATTACCTGGCAGAGAAGAAAAGTCTTACACTAAATGAGAGTAGTTATCATCCCGGAATGACCAGTGTAAATTTAAATGAGCTGTATCCTTCAACTATGAACTACCGCTTAAGAGAAGGTTTACGAGCAATGACTAAGAAACTCAAAGGCTTTGACCATAAAAATGCTATGGTTACGGCACCAGAAAGTAGGACAAGTGCACCAGTGCGTATACCTCGAACAAAAGAACTACATCATATAGCACTTACTAATCTTTACCCATGTGGCGAAGGAGCTGGTTTTGCGGGAGGAATAATCAGTGCAGCTCTGGATGGAGTTAGGGTAGTAAAGGCTATCGCAGAAAAAGTTACACCATTGAGTTCGTGAATATTCGTTTGATTACTGAACTAATCCAGGATTTTATACCTCAGAATAGCGAAAAGTCATCCAAGTAACCTTAGAGTTAATAGGACTGATGGAAAGTATAAACGTACTGAAATAGAATGTTTACGCCCGGGTTCCTTGTCTAGAAGAATCTAGCGCTCGTCTCACCATATCCAACGCAGTATATGCTGTTCTTTCAATGATTTGTAACCGTGTGCCGTGAAACTCGCATCTTTTCACCTCTATACTTCCATCGGGCTTGGCTAGGCCTATAAATACTAATCCTACCGGTTTTTCATCTGTTCCTCCACCAGGTCCAGCTATCCCAGTAGTAGAGATACAGTAGTCTACATCTAACTTTTTCCTGGCATTTTTAGCCATTGCCTCACACACCTCTTCGCTTACTGCTCCGTAAATATTTAGCATGTTTTGGTCAATATCAGCAATTGCTACTTTCGTCTCGTACGCATACGTGAGCAGACTTCCCTTATAATAGGCAGAGCTACCCGCTATAGCTGTAAGACTGTGAGCTACGTAGCCACCAGAACAAGATTCTATCGTTCCTATAGTTCGCCTGTTTTCAATCAGCATTTCACCCACAATCTCTGGGAGATTTCTATCACCATCAAACCATACATTGCCTATGATGGATTTGATAGCTGCAAACGCAGTATCGATATCTGATTTTAGCTGTGCAGGAGATAGTGCGATTGATTTGGCACTGAGACGCAGTCTTACTAAGTTTAGGTGAGGTAGATACGCTAGTTTTACGTGTGGAGGAAGATTGTCTTCTACACTTTCTATGGCCACAGAAAGATGTGACTCAGGCACGCCTACTACCGTGATGGTGTCGTGCACTATCGTATAGTTGTCCCCTTTGGCGTTCAGTTTTCTAAAAACGACCTGTTCCATCATCGCCTTCATTTCGTAAGGAACGCCTGGCATACTTACGTATATTTTATCATTTTCTTCAAAATACATCCCAGGTGCAGTTCCTTTGGTATTGAGTATCACCTCACAGTTATCTGGCACTAAAGCTTGATCTACGTTGATCTGCAGTACTTCTCTACCTCTGCGGTGAAAGATGTCTTTTATATTTTCTAGTGCTCCATGGTTAGGAATTAGTTGAGCTCCGAAGTAATCAGCAAGCACTTTCTTGGTAATGTCGTCCTTAGTAGGACCTAGCCCCCCAGTAATGAGTATGATGTCTGCTCGGGTTTCTGCTGCTTTCAGCGCATTTACTATACTTTCTTTTTTATCATTAATTGAAGAGATTTGGATAACTTCTACGCCGTATGTGTTGAGGTGTTCTCCCAGCCAAGCAGAGTTGGTATCTAAAGTCTGACCTATGAGTATTTCGTCTCCAATGGTGATTATTTCTGCAAGCATTTACTGAGTGGTATCGGTTAAATTAAAGTAGCTTTATTTAATACAAATTTAAAGCAAAGATAACTATCACACGTACAATAGGTTATCGGACGAATGATTGTTTTTAAATCTAAAAAAGGGAGCGATTACTGGTAGAGTTGAAAAAGTATATGGATTTTGAGGTGTTTAAATTTATTTTCGCACCAAATATTAGAACAAAATGAGAGAAGCAAAAGCTAATTTAGCAATCAATAACTTACTTAAGGACGTTACAAAGAAATTTGATGCTGACAAGGTGGTAGCACAACTAGCTGAGATTAGAGTCTTAGCTCTAGAGGAGGAAGATCCTACTATTGTTAAGATATGCAGACTAGCCAGTGAGTATATTGCAGAAAAGAGTAACTTTGATTTAGGCTATGTGGCAGAGGAAGAGATAGGAGATATGTCTGATATGGAATATCTACTGGAGCTAATGCTGAAAGTGGATAAGCCTGCGAATCGGGAGGAAATACAAGAAATAAGAGATAAAATTAAAGAAGAGCTTAGTTAAGCTCTTTTTTTTTGCTCAAAGTGTAAGGTTACTGAAGCTTAGCCGTTTTAGAGATCGAATAAGTTTTAATACAATGAAAAAAATTATATTACTCGCAATAGTGCTAGGGAGTGGTTTTGGAGCTTCCGCTCAGTATAGAGTAAATGCTGGAGCATCGGTAGGAGCTGGTGCATCTATGTTTTCGCTAGGAGTAGAGCGTGAGTTTAACGTGTTTAGCGATAAGTTTCATATCAACCCAGGTGTTCGTTTGAGTATTTTTAATGGGAATGATTTAGAGTATATTACAGCACCAGCGAAGTATACGGTAAATGATGATCAAGTAGATACGATGACCTTCGGTACGGTACAAAATAACTTTGCCAATCTGTACGTAAGACTGGGTTACGATATTACTCCAAAGTTATCTGTGAGTTTTGATATAGATGTAGTAGGTGTGAGTTTTGGTAGTGAGCAAGACTATTCAGATTTTAGGCCAGGTGAAGCTTTGCGGAGTGGTCCTCAGAATGCCTTTGGACATTCACAAAAAGGATCTCCCACCACGCTTAATGTATTATTGATAGGTGATAACGATATAGGAAGTTTAAACTCTACCTGGAATATATCCTACGATATAACCAATAGACTAGGAATAGACTTAGGAGCAGGACTAATATTTACAGAATATACCATTGCTACTGGAAGAGGATATGACGGAAACGACCGATTTCGAAATAAAAATATGATGGGGTACCTTGGAGTATCGTATTTGTTTGGAACAAAGTAAGTAGCTATAGAAAAAGAGACGAACGTCAATGGAGTAATCAATTGGCGTTTTTTTATGCCAAATTCACACAGATTATTACCTTCGCTGCAGTAATGACTTCAGATCAATTCAACGACATTAAAGACCGCACAGCGAAGCTTGCGGACTATCTTTGACTTAGCCAAGAACCTCGCTCTCATAGAGGATGAAGAGCAGCAGACCCACGACCCTAGCTTTTGGGATGACCCTAAAAAAGCAGAACTACATCTCCGAAACATCAAGAAAAAGAAAATTTGGACAGACGCTTGGAGCGAAGTCAATGCGGGAGTAGAGGAAGTTGAAGTGCTCTTAGAGTTCAAGGAAATGGGAGAGGAGGTAGATGAGGATATAGAGAAGAGCTACCAGAAAACACTACTACATCTAGAGGACCTGGAGTTTAAAAATATGCTCAGCGGTGAAGAAGACCAGCTCGATGCTATTCTTGAGATAAACGCAGGTGCAGGAGGCACAGAGAGCAATGACTGGGCGAGTATGCTAAGTCGTATGTATATCATGTGGGCTCAGAATAATGGCTTTAAAGCGGAAATCTTAGACCAAGTAGATGGCGATGTGGCAGGAATAAAGTCTATACGAATTCAAATAAGTGGTGATTTTGCCTTCGGATATTTAAAAGGAGATAACGGCGTTCACCGTTTAGTTCGCATCTCCCCTTTTGATAGTAGTGCTCGGAGACATACGAGTTTTGCGTCAGCGTATATCTATCCTTTGGTAGACGATAGCATAGAAATAGAACTTAATTGGGGGGATATAGATATGCAAACATCACGGAGTGGAGGTGCAGGTGGTCAAAACGTGAATAAGGTAGAGACCAAAGTGCAGCTTACTCACAAACCTACAGGTATTATGGTCGTATGTTCACAAGCGCGCTCGCAGCTAGCGAATAAGGAGGAAGCGATGAAGATGCTAAAGTCTCAGCTGTACGATATAGAACTGCGTAAGCAGAAAGATGCTAGAGCTGATATAGAAAACGGTAAAATGAAAATAGAGTGGGGCAGCCAGATACGTAACTATGTGATGCATCCCTATAAGCTCGTAAAAGATGTACGTACGGGAGAAGAGACTAGTAATGTACAAGCGGTCATGGATGGAGACTTAGAGCCATTTATGAAGGCTTATTTGCTGGGGCAGAAAAAGTGATGAATGAAATAATTCATAAAGTAGCATCTGTTGTTTTTTTTTTCTCCTTGCAGGAATAGTCTTTTCTCTTACGCTCAGGTGCGGACTTCTGTTGATTGGAGTTATTTCCTCAGGAATCAGACATTTTAATGCACTAGAAA
>DNHN01000010.1 GCA_003485825.1 Bacteroidota bacterium
AGTAGTACCAACATTCCAATAATAACCATAATATGTGTCTGTTGGGTTTCTTAAAAACTGTGACTGCCAGTAGACATCTGAACCAATGTAAGCATATGCTTTTTTAATATCTTCTAAGACCAACTTACGTTGTCCTCCAGCTGCCAACGCATAGGAAACGCTACCCGTGTTTAGCGTAGTACTATCATTCCTCACCTCCTTATCTGTGTTCACCAGAATTCCCATGCTCGCCCTTAGGTTCCATAACTTATTAGGCAACTGTCTACGATACATTAGTTGATAACTGGACTGCTCCTCCATCTTCAGAGGCGAAATAACCAAGGATGCATCATTCCTATATTGAGCATTTGAAATAAATGGAAACGTGGCTAAAACTAGTATTAATAATCTATTCATCGTATCCTACAATAATACATAAAAAAAAGCCCCGATTAAAAATCGGAGCCTTAATAAATATGTGTTGCTTTAACTAATTATTTCTTCATAGATAACTCTATACGTCTAGTGCTGTATTCTACACCTGACCCAGAAGCATAAACTGAAGTAACTCTACTTCTTTCTATACCGTAGTTAGCTTCTAAATGGTCTATGATAGCATTCGTACGCTTCCAAGCTAATTGCTCACCACTTTTGCTAGCAGTATAACCAGTAGCATCAACGCTTAGAGATGGACATTGTTTCATTTTTTCTGCTAAAGCATACAGCACTCCATAAGAAGAAGGAGCAATCTTCGAGCTACCGTTATCAAATATGATAGTAGGAAGTGAAACGTTTTCACAATCGCAGCAATTACCTCCTCCGACTTTAATTTCATTTCCTTTAGCATCAACTAATGCTCCAGCAGGAGTATTAGTATCCTCGTCCAATTCATCTATAACACCATCACCATCTGCATCAACAGCAACACCATTAACATCTACATTCTTAGCAAAAACTAAAGGCTGCTTGTCCAAATGATCTGGAACACCGTCACCGTCTGAATCTACTGCCTTACCATTACCGTAAGTGTTCACCCCTTCTTCAGTAGTATTGTCTATGTCAAAGAAGTCACCAACACCGTCTCCATCCTCATCTTCGATAAGAGTTTTAAGCTTGTTAGTAATTTCTTTCATTGTATCTAAATCCGCATAGATAGTTTCTAGAGGATTTACCCAATCATAATGGGTTTCATCTCCTTCAGAGCCAAATTTATAGGATACTCTGAGACCAATAGTGCTAAAAAAATCCTCATTTCTATTGTTCCAAACTTCATCCGCTAGAGCATCTAAACTATCAGAATTAGTATAGCGTATTTTCATTTCAAGACCTAAATCAATCTTGTCATTGATACTTCTTTTTACCCCAAATCCAAAAGGAATGGTGAGCGCAGGAGAGGTGTGAGACGTTTTGATACTATTACTTCCGTATTTATTAGCTTCTGCAAGAGTCACATAATCTCCTTCTACGTTGTTTAAGATAACACCTACCCCAAACAAAGCATACACCTGAGACTTTCTCAAACTCTTAAAGAATGAAGTATTACCTAGTGTAAAAACAGAAGTTGCATCAAAACTTGCAAAACTATTTTTATATGAGTATGTAGTGTTCGCTTCAGCGAGACTATACCCATCACCGCCTTTCAAACTGCCAAAATCTCCAGACAATTGTAAACCAAAAGTAGGAGAAACAGAGTATTTTGCATGAGCACCACCAGTGAACCCTATTCCAGCGTGACCACCGTCACCTTGAAGTGACGCACCACCTAAAGTAAGGCCGGCAGACCAATTGTTTAACGTTTCAAATTTAGAAAAATACTGACTTTGAGCTTCAGACATTACGAAACTAAAGAGTAATGCAAAAATTAATGGAATTCTAAGTTTTTTCATGATTTAGGTTTTAGCAACTTTAAATTATTATGTTCTTTATTATTTGTAAGAGGCAAAAATAAGCCAAATATTCTATCTAACAACACTTTACATAAATATAACGTCGATATTTTGGGACTTCTTTAGCCCAAAATAAGAATGAATAGTTTGGGCTGACCAATTCAATATTTCCGAATGTGTAAGTAAATGTTCCACTCGCTCTTGCACCGTTTCTCTATTAAAATACTTAGCCCGTACTTTCAGCAGTTTATTTAACTCTGGGTTCTGTTCACTTTTCCTAGTCATTTGCTCATTCACCAAACGCTCCAACTCTGTGAGCTTGGGAATAATCTTATCTATTTTAGACGTCAGACTAAATCCTTTAAAAGCAGACTGTACGTTCCTATCATAGGACGAAAGAGCGTTTATCACCTCACCATATAAATTTTCCAAATACGCTTTTTCTTCTGCCAACTCTTCTGCATAAATTGCTCGTAGCTGATCTTCACTGCCAAACATCTGCACTACGCCTTCATCTCCTAGATCTTTATGTAGTTTTTTTGGCAGCAGCACTTTAGATGAACGAAGATGTAAATAGGGCATAGGAAGCCTATAATTATCAAACAACCCTTTTAGTTGCGACCAATACTTCACTTCACTGCCTCCTCCAACGTAGACCACATTTGGTAAAATCCATTCTTGATATAATGGTCTGAGTGCCGCATTCGGGCTTAGGTCTGCATAGTTATCGTTTACATAACTGTCTATATCAGATATAGATGCAGAATCTACTTTTAGCCTCTTCCCTCCGGCTAAGGTGAAAAGATTATTCTCTCGAATGTGCAATTGCCTTTCGTGGCCTGCAGTTTCCATTGCCGCAGTGACCCCTTCTAAAGCATGGTAATTGGCATGACTTATCTCATCTCTGAGCAGCGACTTAGAAAGCGCCTTTAATTCCGCAGAATCTGCATCCAGTATTACCAATCCAGTATGACCTACATAACTGTGCAGAAGTCTTCTGAATGCTGTATCTAGATTGTCACTACTGGCATAGATATCTTTGCATTTGTTTAAAAATGAAATTTCCGTTTCGCCAAAATTAAACTCATCCAATATTTGTTGAAATAGATCTGAAACACCATCGGTCTTCATTCTACCCACAGCTCCTGTTTGGTCCGTTTTCCATTCCAGTGTTTTCCCAAACACATTGATCTGAGCTATCTCTTCTAGATCATGGTCTTCCGTAGCCATCCAAAAAACAGGAACA
>DNHN01000278.1 GCA_003485825.1 Bacteroidota bacterium
ACAAGCAAAAATGGATAAAGCTATAAATGCAAATACGAAATATTTCATTGTTTATTGATATTGACTATTGGGATTGTCTATTGAAATTGAACTATTTCATTACCACACCTTCTGCCATAAAGGTAAGTTTCACTTCTGGCTCTGTAATAGCGGCTATTTCTTCCTCGGTAGCTTCCGCATCTCGAGCATACTCTATTCGGTCTTTTACAGATACCGTGTCTTGGTAGGCCCATCCTTTTATTACCGCATGGTGCTCTGCGCTATTCTTTGGTACGAAAAATCCATAATCCTTGAATTTTACAAACATCTTATTGCCTGCTACGTCCATGTTCATCCAGCAGCCTTTGGCTTGGCAGGCTTCTGCTATGTTTCCAGCTACAGTAGCGTATACAGAGTCTTTTCCGGCTAATTGCTCCATCAGTTGCTCTCCGGTAATAGCCTCAGAGGAATCCCATTCTGTATTGCCGTAATTGCCAGCTACAGAAGCAGCATTAGATTTTTCGGAGGTAGTAGATCCACAGCTTGCAAATAGCCCCGCTGCTAAAGTCAGTATGATTAATTTTTTCATGGTGTTGGTTTATATTGGTTCAAATTTAAGTATTCTGTACAAAAAGTATATTCGGATTCTTGATTACTCGCTACAATGATGAGTTGATCGGTGCAGTACGTTTGTATCGTATCTTGGTACCACTTGGTGTTCGTTTCATCAAAATTGGTGCAAGGCTCATCAAGCAATAGGGCAGGAGCTTCAGTGAAAATAGCTAATGCCAGTTTTACTTTATTTTTCAGACCAGAGGATAGCTCAGCAAAACGTTTACCTAAAAAAGGGGTGAGGTTCGATTGATCCCACTGTTCTTTCAGTGTAATCTTTGGTGTCTTGAACTGAAAGTGAAGTTCGAAAAGTTCCCTGACCGTAAAGTCATCGAGAAGATGCATTTCTGGACTACTAAAGCTAAATAGTTTGTGTTTGTCTGTAAGTAGTGAGTAGCTTACCTCTCCTTTAGTAGGAGCTACAGCTCCGCCTATTATTTTCAATAAGGTACTTTTACCTGTGGAGTTCGCGCCTAGAAGTACGTATTTATTGTTGTCAGAAAATGTATACGATAAGTCTTTAAAAAGTACCTCTTTCACGTATCTTTTTGCGATATAAGTACACGTAATGCTCAGCATTATCTGGATACGTATCCTTTCATTACGCCACGGTCAGAGCTTCGTATAAACGTTATTATTTCGTCACGCTCTTGGGTAGCAGGCATTTCGGTCTCTATGTTTATGAGTGCTTTGGCATTGTTCATACCACGCAGGTATAGTTTTCTGTAGATTTCTTGAATCTCTCCTATTTTCTCTGCGGTGAATCCTCTTCTTCGCAATCCTATACTATTTACTCCTTCGTAGCTTAGCGGTTCACGAGCCGCTTTGGTATACGGAGGAACATCTTTTCGTACAAGACTTCCGCCGCTGATCATCACATGTGGTCCAATGTTTACGAATTGATGCACAGCAACTAATCCACTGAGTATGGCGTAATCGTGGATAATAACTTCACCAGCTATCTGGGTACCGTTTCCTATAATTACGTTGTTTCCTAAGATGGTATCATGTGCCACATGGCTATAGGCCATCAGTAAGCAGTTACTACCTACTACCGTTTTTCCCTTAGCTAAAGTTCCCCTATTGATAGTCACACATTCTCGTATAGTAGTGTTATCACCTATCTCAGTGGTGGTATCTTCTCCATTGAATTTTAAATCTTGCGGAATTGCAGAAATTACTGCACCTGGAAAAATTTTGCAATTTTTCCCAATACGAGCACCTTCCATTATGGTTACGTTACTTCCTATCCAAGTACCTTCTCCTATTTCCACGTTCTTGTGGATGGTCACAAAAGGTTCAATAACTACAGTATCAGCTATTTTAGCTCCTGGATTTACGTATGCTAAAGGTTGAATCATGTTATTTATTTTCTACTATTTGAGCCATCATATTTGCTTCGCAAACCAATCTATTCCCTACATATGCTTCGCCCTTCATCATACAGAGCCCTCTGCGCACAGGACCTGTTAACGCCATACGCAGCACCAACGTATCTCCAGGTACTACTTTATCTTTAAACTTTGCATTCTCTATTTTAACAAAATAGGTGCTCCATTTTGCTGGATTTTCCTTATCTGCTAATACCAGCACGCCTCCGGCCTGAGCCATCGCCTCTATTTGAAGCACTCCAGGCATCAATGGCTCACCTGGGAAATGTCCCTGAAAAAAGTACTGATCACCGGTGATGTTTTTTACTGCGACTACCTCTGTGTCTGTAAGCTTTACTATCTTATCTACAAGTAGGAATGGATGTCTGTGAGGAAGTATGTTTGCCACTTGCTGGTAGTTGTATAGTGGGACCGCATTGGGGTCATATACTGGAATGTTATCCTCTTTTTTTGTTTTTCTAGACGCCAAGTAGGCTTTCTTTATTTTTTTAGCGAATTCTACATTGGCGGCATGACCGGGTCTCGCTGCTAATATCTGAGCTTTTAGAGGAACCCCTGCTAATGCTAAATCTCCTACTACATCAAGTAGCTTATGTCTAGCGGGTTCATTCTGAAAACGAAGTTCTACATTGTTTAATATGCCTTCTTTTTTGACTTCTATCTTATCCTTGTTGAATAGTTTAGCAAGACTTTCCATCTCACTATCTTCTATTACCCGATCCACTACGACGATGGCATTATTAAGGTCTCCACCTTTTATGAGGTCATGCTTAACTAGCATCTCTAGTTCGTGCAGAAAGCAGAACGTGCGGCAACTGGATATCTCATCTGTAAACTCAGAAAGATTAATGATAGATGCGTGCTGGCTTCCGAGTACGGGAGAGTTATAGTCTACCATTACAGTGAGTCTATAATCGTCAGCGGGTAGAGCCATCATTTCTACACCTTCTCCATCCGTATAGTTTATCCGTTTTGGGATTTCAAAGTATTCACGCTCTTTTTTTTGCGTTTCTATGCCTGCTTTTTGCAGAATATCTATAAATGGACGGCTACTGCCATCCATTATTGGAGTTTCTGGGGCATTTAGCTTGATAAGACAATTGTCGATCTCTAAACCTGCTAATGCAGCAAGTACGTGCTCTACGGTGTTCACTCGTGCGCCATTGTCTTCTATAGTGGTACCTCTACTCGTATCTACTACTAGGTCACAGTCAGCTTTTACCTTTGGCTGCCCGTCTATGTCTGTGCGTTGAAAGACATATCCATGGTCTTCGTCAGCTGGCTCAAAGGTTAGGGTTACTTGATTTCCAGTGTGTAAACCTACTCCAGATATGCTTATTGCTTCTTTAATGGTGGTTTGAAACTTATCCATTGTTCGCTTTTGATTCTTTTAGTTGTTGTTCTAGTTCTCGTACACGTTTTTCCAGTTGAGGTAGATTTCTCCACATCACTCTGCTTTTCATTTCGTCTTTAAAAGGAAGATGAGGAGATCCAGTAAATATTCCTCCCGGTTCTTTTACATCTTTGTTTATTCCGGCTTGGCCTCCCAGTGTTGTTTTATCTGCTACGGTAACGTGACCTACTACACCACTTTGACCAGCAAATACACAGTTAGCTCCAATTTTAGCGCTTCCTGCGATGCATACTCCGCCTGCTACGATACAGTTTTCTCCTAATTCTACTCCATGAGCTATCTGCACGAGGTTGTCCAATCTACAACCATTACCTATAATAGTACTGCCCATATTGGCTCGATCTATACTCGTATTGCTACCGATTTCAACCCCGTCACCTATCACTACATTTCCTATCTGTGGAATTTTAATGTAGGTGCCGTCTGGTAGAGGAGCATGTCCAAATCCATCTGAGCCGATAACTGTGCCACTGTGTATTAAACAGTTTTTGCCAATTTCACTTTGGTAGTATATGCTCACATTAGAGCGTATGGAGGTGTTTTCTCCTATGGTACTGTCCTCGTATATACAGGCATTAGCGTATATTTTTACATTGTCCCCGAGTGCTACTCTTTCGCCAATGTACACATTGGGACCGATGTGACATCCCTTCCCGATTATTGCGGAAGATTCTATTACTGCAGTAGGGTGTATGTCGGTATGAGGTTCTTTGTAGTCAAAATACTGAATAAGTATGGTACAAAATGCTACATATGGATGGGAGCATCGGATGACGGTTAAACCTTCCGGTACATTGGTGATGGAATCATCTAGAAGGACTATGCCTGCGGACGTAGTCTGCAGGTGATGTCCATATTTCTTATTAGACAGAAAGCATAAACTGTCGGAAGTAGCATCTTCTATTTTGGAGACAGTGCTTACTTCTACATCTGGGTTCCCTTCTACGGTCCCGTTTACTACCTCTGCTATTTTAGTGGCTGATAGTGTCAATAGAGGGCAAATTTAATCTATTTCACAGAGGTAATGAAATATTTAATCTGTGGCCTTTGATCGTTTGTTAGGTTGTAAATTTCTGAGGTTTCAGAAAGCTCCATTAGTGTACCGTCTTTCATCCCTATTTTGAGGCTATTTCCATCAGAAGAGTAAGCTTTATTACTCAGTTTGCCACTGGTAACAAAGTATTTAGCCAAGTGGGCATCGATGCCTAAAAGCTTCGCTGCTTCGGTCTCTTTGGTGTGAATATACTCCAGAGAATATGGCTCATCTGCAATTTCTATTTTAAGTAAATTTCGATCTATAATCATTTTACTCATGGTGCTGAGCGTCTTGTCTGGATTTGTTTGCCAGACTTTTATAGCACTTATTATTTCATTGTCGTCGAGATTACAAAAGTTCGTTAATACATCTTCTTTTTGTAGATCTTCTTTGGTGAAACTATGAGTTAGGAAAAAAGTGAGAAATGGGCTTGCAAATATTGTCTTATTGCTAGCTATCAGTTCTTTAGCTCTCTTCAATGTGCCTAGAAGTAAGCAGTCCGCTACTATAGAAGTCTTGTGCAGATATACCTGCCAGTACATAAATCTGCGAGCCATTAGAAATTTCTCTACGGAATAGATTCCTTTTTGGTCTACGATCAGCTGTTCGTTACGCACATTGAGCATCTGAATAATACGCTCTATTCCTACAGTTCCCTCGGATACTCCGGTATAGAAACTATCTCTTCTAAGATAATCGAGACGGTCCATATCGAGTTGGCTGCTTACCAGCTGGTGTAAAAAGGGGCGGTAGTATTTATTCTCAAATATCTGAATAGCCATGTCCAGCTGTCCATTCATCTTTGCGTTGATCTGGTGCATGAGCACACTACTTATATTTTCGTGATTTACATTTTCAAGTATACTATGCTCTAGACTGTGCGAAAAGGGCCCATGGCCTATATCGTGAAGCAGGATGGCGAGGAGCACACCGATTTCTTCTTGGTCTGATATCACTATATCTTTAGATCGAAGACTTTTGATAGCCGTATGCATCAGGTGCATGGCACCTATGGCATGCTGGAAGCGTGTATGCTGAGCTCCTGGGTAGACCATATTAGTAAGTCCCAATTGTTTTATTCTTCGTAGTCGCTGAAATTCTGGGAGCTGTATACAGTCAAAAATGATATCATGGTGAATGGTTATAAAACCATAAATAGGATCATTGATTATTTTCTTTTTATTCAAAGTGTAATAAAATATTGTTTTAAGAGTTGAATTATTACTTGCTTTGCAAGGGTAATTTTACTCTTGCAGTTCTGCAAAGGTTACCGAATAATATTTTAAAAACACGAAAACCAATTATATGCGTAAAATCAAGATACTATGGGCAGACGATGAAATAGACCATCTGAAGTCTCACATCTTTTTCTTAGAGGAAAAAGGGTATGAAATAACTACTGTAACGAATGGTTTAGATGCTACTGATAAAGTAAAAGAAAATCATTATGACGTGGTTTTTTTAGATGAAAATATGCCGGGTATATCTGGTCTAGAAGCCCTTAAAATCATAAAAGAAATAGAAAATAATCTTCCTGTAGTCATGATTACGAAAAGCGAGGAAGACCATATTATGGAGGATGCCATCGGAAGTAAGATAGCTGATTACTTGATTAAACCTGTGAATCCACGTCAGATACTTAGTACAATCAAGAAATTGACGGATGGTAAGCGCCTAGAGACAGAGAGCGTAACTCAAAGGTACCAACAGGATTTTAGAAATATAGGTATGGCTTTTATGGACTATATGGATTGGTCTAAGTGGAAGGATATGTACAAGAAGCTGGTCTACTGGGAGATAGAGATGGCTAATTCGGACGAGACGGGGATGGAAGAGATACTTAAAACCCAGAAACAAGAAGGGAATAGGGAATTTAGTAAGTACATCAAGAAAAACTATCTCAATTTTATACATAATAGCCAGCCAAGCGAAGAGGCTCCTATGATGTCCCATAACTTAATGAAAAATGGTATCCTGCCTCAGAAAAAGAAAGGAGAGCCATTTTTTCTACTGCTACTGGATAACCTAAGATTTGATCAGTGGAAGGTCATCCAAAAAGAAATAAGTAACTACTACAGAGTGGTTAATGAGGACATGTACATGAGCATTCTTCCTACAACAACTCAGTATGCACGTAATGCCATTTTTAGTGGATTGATGCCATTGGATATAGAAAAGAGATTTGGTGATAAGTGGAGTAATGATGAGGAAGAAGGGGGTAAGAACCTTTATGAATCTCATTTTCAAGATGATTTATTCAAACGTTTAAAGACGGGCTATAATCCGAAGTATATTAAAGTCACTAATCTCAATAATGCAAAGGCAATGGTAGAGCAATTGCCAAACTTGATAAATGAGGAGTTCGTTACAATAGTGTACAATTTTATCGATACACTCTCTCATGCACGAACAGATTCAAAGATTGTTCGTGAATTAGCTGAAAATGAATCTGCATATAGAGCATTGACGCTCAGTTGGTTTGAGCATTCGCCACTGTTGGAAACTATCCGCTACTTAAGTAGTAAAAATGTGAAGCTGGTCATCACTACCGATCATGGCAGTGTGCGTGTAGATAGCACGGTAAAGGTTCAGGGAGATAAATATACTACAACTAACCTTAGGTATAAAACAGGTTGTAGAATTAGTTACAATGAGAAAGAAGTATTTGAAGTGAAAAATCCTCACGACGCCTTGTTACCAAAGCAGCACATGAGCAGCAGTTATATTTTTAGCAGGGAGAGTGATTTTTTCGTGTATCCTAACAACTTAAACCATTATGCCAAGTACTACAAAGATACTTTTCAGCACGGTGGTATTAGTATGGAGGAAATGATGATTCCGATCATTACACTAGAGCCTAAATAGGTAAACATGAAGTTTTCGTACTGTTTACATGAGAATGAAAATCCAGCATTGGATTACCTCTCCGAGCTGTTGGCTACAGGAAAGCATATCGTCTTGCTTACGGGAGACCTTGGTGCAGGTAAAACGACCTTTGTTCAGCATTTCTTAAATCGATATTTTGATGAACCTGTAGCAGTAGATAGTCCTACCTTTTCTATAGTAAATAGCTATGACAGTGGAGGTACTGAGGTCCATCATTTTGATTTATACCGGTTGGAATCCCCCGAAGAGATTGAGGATATAGGATTTACGGAATACATAGAGTCTGGAGACCTTTGTTTTGTAGAGTGGCCAGAAAAAATTGCAGAGTTCTTGCCCACCGAGCATGTAGTTAGTCTGTCTATTTCCGTATCTTCGTCAGAATGTCGCGATTACCACTTTTCATAGCCACCCTGCTCATATCCCTAACGCTGTGGAGTCAGAATTACGAATACCGCATAGCGAAGCAGTGTGATCAGGTAGACAGTGTATACCAGATTATAGAATCCTACCAAAATATTGGAATTAAAGAAACAGGTACACCAGGATTTGATAGTGCTACCCGTTGGTTGGCTGATAGATATACTGCTTTGGGGTATCAACCTGTGCTTGACTCATTTTCATTCAACACGAATAAAT
>DNHN01000324.1 GCA_003485825.1 Bacteroidota bacterium
GATTAGTATTCAGTGATAAGCCCAAGCATGATTTATCCGCGGCATTCACCACCATATTACCTGCTAAGGAGGCCACATTTTCTGCGAGAGCAGCCACAGCTCCTCCGTGGAGCATACCGAGTGGCTGATGCACCTTGCTATTCACTAGCATACGCATAGTGAGACTATTTGCAGTTACC
Source organism: Bacteroidota bacterium (assembly GCA_003485825.1). Taxonomy (GTDB): domain Bacteria; phylum Bacteroidota; class Bacteroidia; order NS11-12g; family UBA9320; genus UBA9320. The sequence continues at coordinate 180 of DNHN01000324.1, forward strand.
TCGGTCACTTCCATTTGTAAATGTTCTGCCAAAGTATCTTTCCCAAGCTCGTTTAAATCAGATATGTTTATAAATTTGTGAGGTATCAAAATAGATGCTAATTAATCGCTAAAAGTGAGTACAAAGAAAACCATTTATATCATTAGACACGGCGAAACCGAGTACAATAAACAAGGAATCATCCAAGGTAGTGGCATAGATAGTGACCTGAATGACACTGGCCGTATGCAGGCAGAGCAATTTTATCAAGCATACCACCATATCCCCTTTGATGCAATATACACCAGCGAGCTAAAGCGTACCCAGCAGAGTGTAGCCGCTTTTGTAGAAGGCGGCATGTCTATCCAAATACTTCCTGAGCTCAATGAAATAAACTGGGGAATATTCGAAGGGTTAAAAGGGACTCCCGATAGTCATAAGATATATCATGCCATGACAGAAGACTGGAAAGCAGGCCTGCTAGACCGCAGTGTAGAAAAAGGTGAGACCCCTAATGAGCTGCAACGTCGACAGGCCAAAGGCTTAGAAAAAATAATGGCGAAAAAAGATGAGCATCAAATCCTAATAGCCATGCATGGTAGAGCCATGCGTAGCTTTCTCTGCCTCATGACTGGCACCCCTCTTCATCAAATGGATGAGTTCAAGCACAATAATCTTTGCTTGTATAAAGTGGAGTATGACGGGCAGGAGTTTAAGGTAGTGGAGCACAACTGCTCTAAACATCTCTGGATTTAGCCGCTCGCTCAGCTTGGTGCTCGGCGTAGGTTTTAGTTGAGTATTTTGGTGTGATTTTAGACATATCATACTTCTCAGGATGAGCTTGCATGTACCTATTATAGCGTATAACCCCTAATCCGTGGAGCACTCCTACAACAACAGCAAAAAGGACTCTCCACCAAGAAAACTCGAATTCCCCACTCCACAATTTTGTATTACTAGCCACATATATGATAATGATCTGAGCAATGGACTGCCTGAAAATATTCTTGAGTGTGTACTGAGTAGGAAAAGCTAATCTCATATGTACAATTATACAGAAAAATAGTTCATCGATTTTCTGACATAAAAAAAGGAACTAAATAGCTCCTTTCCTATATTTCTTGCTTAGACTACAAACCCGGAATAAATTCATATTCTTCTTAAACTTTTGCTTAGAGTTAACCTTATATAGTCATGATATCTTTTTCCTTAGCTACTATGGCATCATCTATTTTGATGCTGTAACTGTCTATCACCTTCTGTACTTCTGCTTCTGCATCTTTCGCCATGTCTTCGCCTAGACCGTCAGTCTTTAGCATTTTAATAGTATCTATCGCGTCTTTACGAGCGCTACGAAGTCCTATTTTACCTTGTTCACTTTCTCCCTTGGCTTGCTTTACGAGTTGTAATCTTCTCTCCTCAGTAAGAGGCGGTACATTTATAAATACCTGCTCTCCATCGTTTTGAGGATTTAGTCCAAGATTAGCGTGCATGATACCTTTACTGATTTCATCTATCATACCTTTTTCCCAAGGCTTTACCATCAATGTCTTCGCATCTGGAGTATTCACATTAGCTACTTGGCTAAGAGGAACTTTGCTGCCATAATAATCCACAGTCACACTATCTAACATACTAGGAGTGGCTTTCCCTGCTCTAAGTTTACCTATTCCAGCAGTCACGTGTGCTAACGCTTTTTCGGCAGACTCTGTCAGCTCTTCCAGCACCATTTTTATATCCTCGTTCATAATTGCAGACTATTTTTATTGTTGTTACAAGGGCAAAGAAAATTAAATATTCCTACCATTACAAGATTAATATCTTATACAAGTAAAGTGACATCACGGCTATACATATCAGACTAGCAAAAGCAGCATTCACAAAAACACGACCACTAGCATACACAAAACCGTAAGAAAGCAGCAATGCAGAAGCCATAATAGCATAGATGTACAGGTCTATTTCAGCTGTAAAAATAACAATGAGTACCGCTGTTATGAGCTGAATCAAAATTGTAAAATTTAGAATAATACTCTTATTGGGATACCTGAACTTATAGGAGTTCAAGGACAAAAAATGCACGACTAAACTCACTACAATAAATGGGACTACCAGTTTATTTAATATCGTATTGAACACAGAATAATCAAAAGCAACATCCGGTATGAGCATGGCTATACGATGCTCCAACTCCATTACATAAACGATACCGATATAGGCTACCTGTACCATAATGAAGTAAGTGGCCATTAGCAAAAAGCTACGACTACTGTGTATACCCGTCTGTATGAATAGTATAAAAATAGGGATAAATAAAAATATGCTAATGCTACTCACAGCTTGAGCTATGCCAAGCAGTACCCCTACATAAATAACATAACTGGTACTGCGCTCCGGATGCTCTCGACCCTCAAATGCAAAGAAAAATGCACCCAAACATACTGCTCCATAGATGAGATCTGCATAGGATAATTCTGGCATTATGAGAGAGGAGAGTACAGCAAACATGACTAGTGGAAGATTCGTAGGCTTGCCCAGGATACTGTAACGGTAACAGAAATAGTTTAATAGAAACCCTTCCCCTATGAGTAAAATATACTTAAAAAAATACGATCCAGTACTTTCTCCTACCGCGTACCAGTAGCTCATAAATAGCAATATGCTAAGCAATGAAGCAGATAAGGCCTTTTTAGTAAGTAATTGTATCACGGGTAACTTAACTTTAAAAGTGCAAATCTGCGGTTTTTTGAGGTAGGAATGATTACCTTATTCGAAGAAACTTGCTTTGCTTCTGAGGGTATGATGGCTACATAATCAAGTTGTGCTTTTAGCATCTTATTGCCTTCCACGTATCCATTGTTATAAATAGTATACTGCATGACATCTCCAGAGCTACGCAGCTGATCATTGTAGAGCAGTTGCACAAATTTATCACCAATAAAAATCACTATCGAGCTGTAATAACCTGCATCATTTACCGTAGTTTGATTTTTAGTAATCAGTTTGTGCCAATCCATAAATCCATCCGCATCATAGTTTAGCACCAGTACTTCGTTGAAATTATAGATATTTTTAGATGTGCTCTGAGGTATCCCATTGACTAGTATAATATCGTCTTCAGTCGCTATGTCCTTTTGCTCGGCAATGAGCATCATCCCCCCATCACTCCGAGGGATAGCTTCTAGGATACCAAAGCCTTCTGAGATAGCACTTCCATTTCTATCATTTATATTCACTTCATTGACAAAACGCTCTGTAAACTCTGAAACTATAAGCTCTCCACTATCTCTCCGCTCTGTAAGTTTATAAAAAAATGTACCAAACACGCCATACGTCTCTGGTGACCCAAAAAAACCCGTTACTCGAGCATCATCTGTAGCTCGGTCATAGGTAAGAAATGCAGACCTAATAGTGAGTGAATCTGCAATAGGAAAATCTTGAAAAACTGAATCTCTAAGGTGATATAAACTATAACTGGTCAGTATCTTTTTCCTGCGCTCAAGCTCCAGAACACCGGTCAGCATGAAGAGCTCTCCCGTATTTCCGAGAACTAAATCACAGATTACAAAATCCTCATACGGCACGGCTATATGCACATCCTTTCGGTCTATCTCCCGCATATTGATATCCAAAAGATTATAATGCCACAGTACTTCTTTCTTCTCAGTACTCTCCGTATGTACCACTGCTATATATTCCAGGTTATCACTTATTCGCAGCCTAAAATTTCCTCTATCACCAAATTCATGCACCGGTGATTGAGTTATCAAAACAGGTTCATCGATGGGTTTCAACTCATAACTATACCACTGTGCGATCAGTTCATTGTTTTGAGTGGATTTATTCAGTTTGGCTTTTATAATCAAGAGTCCTTTGCGCGTAGCATATATCTTTACCAGTCGTGCATTTTTCAGATCTATTACTCTACTGTCTTGTAGTACCAGTCTATGACTGTAGCGATCGATGATTATATTCTTACTATAAAACCTATTGCGATAGCGAAGAAGAAAAACACCGGACTCATTTTCTGTCAGGACTTTGGTAAAAACTGCAGCACCTTTTAGTTTAGTAGGGTTGCTCCACTGCAGTACTTGCCCATAGCTCAGCGTACTGATCAATGCACAGAAGAAGACTATTCCTATTCGTATATTTTGGCTGTATCTTTGCACGGTATTACGTGAGTCACACAAATAACGAACTTTAAAACACAATTCTTCTATTGAAATCACATCTTACTGACGAAAACAACGCAGAAAAAGCCATACTGATAGGTGTAGAGCCTAAAAACGTACCACTTAAAACCAACCAAGTATACTTGGATGAGCTAGAGTTTCTGGCATTTACAGCAGGAGCTCAGTGTGTAAAGCGATTTACACAACGGCTCGAACACCCTAACCCAAAAACCTACATTGGAAAGGGGAAAATACAGGAAGTAACCGCCTACGTAAAAGAGCACGAAATAGATTTAGCCATTTTTGATGATGAGCTCAGTCCATCGCAAATCCGTAACTTAGAAGAATTCATACAGTGTAAAATCATAGATAGGAGTAGTCTGATACTAGATATTTTCGCTAAAAATGCACAGACTGCCCAAGCACGTACTCAAGTGGAGTTAGCTCAAAGTGAGTACCTGCTTCCACGCCTAACGCGTATGTGGACTCACCTACAGAAACAAAAAGGGGGTATAGGAATGAAAGGCCCTGGAGAGAAAGAGATAGAGACTGATAGACGTGTAATTAGAGATAAAATATCCAAGCTTAAGAAAGAACTGGAGCACATAGATAGCCAAAGCACCACTCGCCGCAAAAATAGGGAAACACAAAAAAGAGTAGCTCTAGTAGGCTATACTAACGTAGGGAAATCTACACTTATAAACCTGCTTGCAAAGTCAGATGTACTTGCACAAGATATGCTTTTTGCCACGCTAGACAGTACGGTACGTAAGGTTGTATTCCCGCCAGATCCCGTCACCTATAAGCCTTGTATCTTTTTACTTTCAGATACCGTAGGGTTTATACGTAAGCTACCTCACCAGTTAGTAGAAAGTTTTAAGAGCACGCTAGCGGAAGTAATAGAAGCCGACATTCTACTTCACGTAGTGGATGTGAGTCACCCCCAGTTTGAGGAGCAAATGGCGACTGTAGAAGAAACGCTCGCAGAAATAGGTGCAAGCAATAAGCCGGTCATCACCATCTTTAATAAGATAGATAAATACAATCCAGACGCTACCAGTGATGACATCTTTGAGGATGAAGCCATTTACGATTTGGCTACGTTGAAAAAAACCTGGATGGCTAAGCTAAATGAAAATATTGTTTTCATATCTGCGACAAATAGCGAAAACATAGACGAGCTGAAAGAGCTCATCAGAAAGAACCTAGATAAACTCTAGTCTGCGATTACAAGATATGCTTGGCAACAGAAAGTGCTACGCCGTGCTCTTTATTGGTAGCGGTGACATCATTGGCTATGGTAAGCACTTCGTGTTTGGCATTGCCCACAGCTACACCCATTCCAACAGCCTCTAACATTTCCATATCGTTATAATTATCTCCGAAGGCGATCACATCTTTCCAGTCTAAATGAACATAAACATGCTCTAGCAATGTTGCTATAGCGGATTTCTTTGAAATTTTCTTACTCGCTATTTCCAAGTAGGTATCTTTAGAACGATAGACGTGCAAATCATCATTTAATTGGGTGATAAGATTACTATATAGCACAGCTATCTCCTCTGCAGGCCCCATACACATGACCTTATGCGCACCTTTTTGGGTCATCCCGTATTCGCCTAGCGTTTCTTCTAAGTGGCGTACCTGCGGGGTTACCTTGGTATTACTCGCCTCTCTATTTGCCCAATAGTCCATACTCGGCACATACCACTCATCACTGTTGTATACACTCACGTGTATCTCCGTACCATGGCTGAGTTCTACTATTTTTCGTACTTCATTGTATTCTATTTCTGTACTACTCAGTACTCTATCTCCTGCTAGCACCAGTCCTCCGTTATAGGCTATCATAGGACTATCTAGAATATCTACCTCTGCTTGTAGGTGGCGCATAGCGTTTGGCATGCGTGAGCTTGCTAAGATAATTCCGCAGTTATCCTTAATTCTTTTGAATTGAGCTATGGTCTCTGGAGCCAGTTCTCTATCCGCATTGAGCAGCGTACCATCTATATCAGTACACAGAAGTTTGTAAGACATAGTGCAAGAATAGTGAAACTTTAAATTTAAGTCAGCATTCATACAATCGTGACTAAAAACACGTGAAACGTCAATTCATTGCGCTCTTATGCGCATTCCTCTAATGTTTAAATTTTACACTCCCCAACTATTATTACATTTGCGCAAAGCACAAGTCAAACGATGTCAAACAAACTTAAAAACTACACCAACGGTCGTTGGGAAGCGCATAAAGGAGAGGGATTTTCACAGTACAATGCCATCACAGGAAATCTGATAAGTACTGCAGGAAGTGAAGGGCTGGACTATGAAGAAATGGCTGACTATGCTCGCCGAGTAGGTGGCAAAGCACTGCGTAAAATGACATTCTATGAGCGTGGATATATGCTTAAAAAGCTTGCTCTGCATCTCGATAGCATCAAGAAAAAATACTACAGCATCAGTTACTTATCTGGAGCTACTAAGGGTGACAGCTGGGTAGACATAGACGGTGGTATCGGAACACTCTTCACCTATGCGAGTCTGAGAAGAACAATGGGAAACCAACGTTTTTATGTGGATGGAGATACCGCTAAATTGGGCAAAAACGGCACGTTCGTAGGACAACACATTATGAGCCCTAAACAAGGTGTAGTAGTGCATATAAACGCATTCAACTTCCCTATCTGGGGAATGCTAGAGAAACTGAGTGCAAACTGGTTAGCAGGTGTTCCCGCTATCGTGAAGCCATCTGAAATCACCTCTTACCTAACACAGGCTATGGTGGAAGATATCGTAGCCAGTGGCATAGTGCCAGAAGGGGCGATACAGTTGGATTGCGGAAAAGGACACGGGATTATTGACTCGCTTACTTCTCAAGACATAGTGACCTTCACAGGCAGTGCTACTACTGGTAGAATGCTAAAAAGCATGCCCCATATCGTAAATAATGCCATTCCATTCAATATGGAGGCAGACAGTCTAAATGCTGCTATACTTGGTGAAGACGCTGCTCCAGGCACTGTAGATTTTGACATTTTTATAAAAGAAGTACGCAGAGAAATAACCACTAAAGCAGGGCAAAAATGTACCGCAGTACGCAGAATGATTGTTCCTGAAAAATACCTAGAAGATACTCAAATAGCATTGGGCAAAGCCCTGAGCCAGACGGTAGTAGGAGATCCTGCTGCAGAAGGTGTGCGTATGGGTGCATTGGTAAACAGAAATCAACTGGAAGTAGTACGAAATAGGGTGTCTGAAATGGCTAAAATCACACCTATAATCGTTGGGGATTTGGATAACTTTAACCTCGTGGGTGCAGATAAGAACAAAGGTGCTTTCCTTGCACCTATCATTATGCTCAATGATGACCCGCTTAACAAAACACAAAGTCACGAGATAGAATGCTTTGGACCTGTGAGTACACTTATGCCATACAATGGTATAGACGAAGCAGTAGAATTGGCTAAAATGGGCAAAGGATCACTCGTGAGTACCATCGTAACTAGCGACGTGAACACTGCTACAGATTACGCAGTAGAAGCAGCTGCATACCACGGCAGAATACTCATACTCAATGAAGAATCTGCTCCTGAGAGCACAGGCCACGGATCACCCATGCCACAGCTTATGCACGGCGGACCGGGTAGAGCTGGCGGTGGTGAAGAGCTAGGCGGAATAGGCAGTGTAAAGCACTACTTACAACGCACAGCACTGCAAGGACATCCAAGTATGCTTACCGAAATCACCCAACGCTACCAATATGGTGGTGCATACAAAGAGAAGGATGTGCATCCGTTTAAAAAGTATTTTGAAGACATAGAAGTAGGTGAAACCGTAATCACTGCTAAGCATACCATTACCGTGACAGACATCGTAAACTTTGCGAATGTGAGTGGAGACAATTTCTATGCTCATATGGACGAAACATCTTTAGAAGGGACCACTTTCGAAGGACGAGTAGCCCACGGATACTTTGTACTGAGCAAGGCTGCTGGACTCTTTGTAGATGCTAAAAAAGGTCCTGTATTGCTTAACTACGGACTAGACGAATGTAGATTTACCAAGCCGGTATATCCTGGTGCTACAATCGGAGTAAGATTTACCTGTAAAGAAAAAATCAACCAAGAGAAAAAATCTGAAGACGATGTCGCCAAAGGAATTGTGAAATTCTTAGTGGACGTATATGATGAAACTGGGGAGACTGTTGCGCTAGCTACCATTCTTACCATGGTGAAGAAACGTAATCAGGAGGATGAGCTGTAGGTGAGACTTTAGACATTAGAAGTGAGATGTGAGTATTGAGACTAGTTTTCATCGCTAATAGTCACGCAGACTAAGATTCAAACTAGTCTCTTCTACTGTAACTTTTCCGTCTAGAGTAAAACTACATTGACATTTTTCATCTCAAATACTTCCTGTCCTTTCAAAGGTTCAAACCAAATTTCTACTTTATTATTTTTTAACGACAACTGTTGAGAACAACCCGCTAACCTAAACGTCATATTGTCTAAGTCCTTCTTTTGTTTATTCTGACATCCGTGATATGCCCTTTTAATGCTCGTTAATGTGTCATTTGGCGAAATGGTCGTACAAAACAACTTACTAGATCCAGGATAGTTAATCCATTTCGTTGAAATTGTAAAATACTTCTCGAAAGTATTATTTGGCTTCTTAGAATCAGTGCAGTCAAGTAAAAACAAAATAGTAATTATCAGAGTCCATTTCATTACACAAAATTAAAGAAACAACTGATTCAACTACTCAATACTCACATCTCACTACTATAAAACTCAATACCATCATCTCAAAAATCTCACTACTCAATACTCACCTCTAACATCTAACTTCTTATCTTCGCACCATGAACGCAGTAGACCAAGGAGACGTATCCTACACCATAGAAAACGGAATAGCTACCGTAGAATTTCACCATCCATTAAGTAACTCTTTACCGGGAAAAGTACTGGCTAAGCTAGCGAACACAATTACCGAGCTAGGGACGAATGACGATGCACTTGTTATCATAGTTCGAAGTGAAGGAGAACGTGCTTTCTGTGCAGGGGCTAGTTTTGATGAGTTAGTAGCCATAGATGACTTAGAAGTAGGGAAAGTATTTTTCTCTGGATTTGCAAACGTGATAAATGCTTGTAGAAAATGCCCTAAGCTAATTATAGGACGTGTGCAAGGCAAAGCAGTAGGTGGCGGAGTAGGACTCGCTGCATCGTTTGATTATACCCTAGCTACTAAGCATGCAGCTGTAAAACTAAGCGAACTTGCCGTAGGCATTGGACCATTCGTAGTAGGGCCAGCCGTAGAGCGAAAAATAGGATTATCTGCCATGAGCCAACTGGCCATAGATGCTACCGAGTGGCAAACAGCCGAATGGGCCAGGGCCAAAGGTTTATACGCAGACATTTTTGATACCGCAGCAGAAATGGATGCTGCCATAAGCACTCTGGCAAATAAGCTAAAAAATAGCAATCCGGAAGCTATGCGATTACTGAAGCAAGTGTTTTGGAGAGGAACAGATGATTGGGATACACTTCTTGCAGAGCGTGCAGCTATGAGTGGCCAATTGGTTCTTTCTGATTTCACCAAAAATGCTATTAATAGCTTTAAGAAGAAATAGCTAATCCTTCATATTCATTTTTTTTGCTTTATTTGAATAAACCAATTAAATCAAAACCATATGGAAAAGAAAAATTACTGGTAGTATTTTATAGAGTCTATTACTAAAAATTATGTAAATTTTGGAGGTCGAGCTAGAAGAACGGAGTATTGGAGTTTTCAATTATGGAGTTTCATTTTTTCTTTTGTTATCAGCTTTACAGTCACTATAATTGATCCTTCATTGTCCATAATCAGCACCCTATTTTCACTAGCCATTCTAGTTCCAGGGATAGCTGCAGCAGTCAGACGCATGCACGATGTAGGAAAAAGCGGGTGGTACGTTCTAATCCCTATCTATAACTTAATAATTACATTAACTCCGGGAGATCAAGGCACAAATCAGTATGGTGTTGACCCAAAAAATCCGGAAAACGAGTTAGATGCTATAGGCACAGAGTAAATCTATTTCACACCATTAAAAAAGCTGCTTTAAATAAATAAAGCAGCTTTTTTAATTTATTATCCATATCCCCAAAATACTACGTCTTCTTCACGTACTCCGTGATGATAACGATGGTCTGTCCTTCTACCTTACCTTCTATATAGGTCTCATTATCTGGATCTAAACGTATGTTTCTTACCGGAGTACCTCTTTTAGCTATCATACTACTCCCCTTTACAGGTAAGTCTTTGATCAGCACCACAGAATCTCCCACACTAAGGGCTACTCCATTGCTATCTTTATGCACTAGATCGCCTTCTTTAGGTAAACCATCACTCGCCCAATCTGCAGTAGGTTCATCCATGTACATCATGTCTTGAAGGTCTTCTGCCCAGCCTGCCCCTGTCTCTTTTAGCGCTTGAAGCATTCTAAAACTGATTACTTTTATAGCATCTAGTTCATGCCATATACTATCATTGAGTAGTCGCCAGTGATTCACCTCTAAAGTAGAAGTATCTTCTATCTGTCCTTTGCAAGTGCTGCACAGTATTACACTGTGATCCATCGATTCTTCTTTGTATGGCGATACCGTATAGATGCTCAAATCCTCCTCAGAGGAGCACAGTTCGCAGGAATGACTGCTTCTTTTCTTTAGTTCTCTAAGTATACTCATATATTTGGGGTACAATGATAGGCAGAATCTAATACCTCATTGACATTATCTAACCCTACTTCTTACAATTTTAAACTTGGAGCTGTAAAAATACTATCTACAAACCCAATCCCGTTTTCTCCTGAATAGATCAGAGAGTCAGACTTGAAAATAAGATCGTCACCCAATAAATAAACATCTTCAATATCAAAATCGGCAGCTAGCTTTTCACTCGCTTTTCTAAGTTTATGACCGTAATACTCATTTTTCATAACATAAACAGGTAATGTAAAACTAGAGCGATTCACAATCCCCTGAATTTCTTTAAAATCATACGTCTGAGAAATCATCATAAGCGCTACATCATCGTACTTTTCTGACGTCTCCTGAAAAATTCCAATATTCTGGCACAACTCATTTGGACACCAGGGTCTCCATATATGGACCCATGTATACGGGTTCTCTCTCGCAGCTTCTTTTATGTCTGTGGATGTTATTTCATACAGCGTGATGTCAGCTCCTGAATCTTTTGCCTCGTGAGCTAAAACACTTTGGAAAGGTTCTATTTGATGCATTTCAGAGGTCTCTACCCCCCTGTATGAGTTTTCACCAATCATAATAAGGCAACCTTCTGAACACAGAAGAGTCAGAAAAGCTGCACACAAGACTATACTTTTTACAGCCTTCAACTTATTTGTTTTTCAGCATATCCAAGGCTACGTCTACTATCATATCCTCTTGTCCGCCTACCATTTTTCGTTTGCCCAGTTCCTGTAAAATATCTGCGGTATTCAGACCGTACTTCTGTGCTGCTCGCTCACTGTGAAGCAAGAAGCTAGAATAAACTCCTGCGTATCCTAAGCTCAAAGTCTCTCTATCTACACGCACCGGTCGTTCCTGCAGTGGGCGAATCACATCGTCTGCTAGGTCCATCAACTGATATAAGTCTGAATTGTGCGTTACTCCCATCCTATTGAGCACGGCGATGAGCACTTCTAGTGGGCAGTTTCCTGCTCCTGCTCCCATGCCAGCTAGCGATGCATCTAAGCGTGTCGCTCCGTGCTGCATAGCTACGATGGTGTTTGCCACACCTAAGCTTAGATTATGGTGGCAGTGAATGCCTATTTCTGTTTTGCTATCCAGCGTATCTTTAAATGCTTTCATGCGATCTGCCACGTCATCCATCAGTAGTGCTCCAGCACTATCCGTTACGTACACGCAGTCTGCACCATAGCTTTCCATTAGTTTGGCTTGTCCCGCAAGTTTCTGAGGGGCATTCATGTGCGCCATCATGAGAAAACCACCTACGTCCATACCCAGTTTTTTAGCAGCTTCTATATGCTGTCTACTTACATCTGCTTCAGTACAGTGGGTAGCTACTCGTACCGAGCGTACACCAAGGTCATATGCTTTTTTTAAATCTTCTATCGTTCCGATGCCGGGTAGTAGCAGGGTAGTAAGTACTGCGTGATTTAGCTCCTCAGCCACTCCTTCTAGCCAGTCCCAGTCTGTATGTGCACCAAAGCCATAATTAAAACTACCACCGCTGAGTCCGTCTCCATGAGAAATTTCGATAGCATCTACTCCTGCCTTATCTAAAGATATCGCAAGTTCTTTGAGTTGCTTTTTGCCATACTGATGACGGATGGCGTGCATTCCGTCTCTTAGGGTTACGTCTTGTATATACATTGTAAGTTTAAGTTAAAGTTTAAGCGTAAATTTAATATCTGCTCAAGTTAACCTTTACGGTTTTTAATTAGTGTTATTAGAATTTTTATTAATTGGGTATTCTCATCTAGGAGTGTCTCTCTGATACCTTCTCCCCCTACCTTTCTTCTTTTCATAATTCTCAAGTTGATCTGAGTTTCCTTTAGCTCTTTGAACGCAATACGCCCCTTGTTGATATAGTCTTTGTCTGTTTCAGACCCTTGCATCTCACCAAAGTTGAGAGCAGAACTGCCGCCAGAACGTATAATTTGATTTGCTAGATAGTCATTAGAAAAACTCCGAGGCAACGTTTCTGCAAAGTCCATCACATCAGCTGCGAAAATGATGAAACGCTCTTCTAAATCGAATTTCTTATCCATTTAATTTTAGACTCAGACTTAAACTTAATCTTGCACTAGCTTCTCTCCTACAGCCATTGCTGCGCTGGTCATTATGTCTAGGTTACCGGCATACTCTGGCAGGTAATGTCCTGCTCCTATTACTTGAAGTAAGACCGTTGTTTTTAGCCCACTTTTGTACCCGACTCCTTCTATGAAGACTGGCTCATCTTCGGGTATATCATCAAACTGTACTTCTTGATGCAGTGTATATCCAGGCACATATTGCTGCACTTCAGCTACCATAGCGTGTATGCTTTCGCGTATCTCTTCTCTATCCGCTTGGTCACTCAAGGTAAACACGGTGTCACGCATCACCAGTGGTGGCTCTGCAGGATTCAGTATGATAATGGCCTTTCCTTTGGTGGCGCCTCCTACTTTCTCTATGGCCTCAGAAGTGGTTTCTGTGAATTCATCTATATTGGCTCGCGTACCTGGCCCAGCACTCTTACTGGCAATACTCGCTACTATCTCACCATAATGCACCTTTGCAATTCGGCTTACTGCAGCAACCATCGGTATAGTTGCCTGTCCTCCACATGTCACCATATTTACGTTTACTCGATTATTCCCAGAAAGATCTACATCTAATCCTAGTTTACCACTCAATTCCTCATCGCCATTCACCGCTGGCACAAAATAAGGACCAATAGCCGCAGGAGTAAGGTCTACCATTTTCTTTTCAGGAAAGGCCTCCATTTTGCCAAAATTGTAGAGATGTGCTTTTGCACTTGTAGCATCAAATACTACATCAATGTCTTTCCACACGTCCATTTCTATGAGTCCATCTATACCCGTGGCACATATTTCTACGCCCATACGTTTTGCACGTGCAAGGCCATCAGATTCCGGATCTATACCCACAAAACAACCCACTTCCAATACCTCAGAAGTGCGCATTATTTTAATCATTAAATCGGTGCCAATATTACCGCTACCTATTATGGCTGCTTTCTTCTTCATTTCTTTTGTTATACTATTTCCAAACTCACACTACCCAATCCTTCTATAGACGCTTCAAACGTGTCGCCTTGCTCTATCACTACCATAGGTTCCAATGCACCTGAAAGTAGTATTTCTCCTTTT
>DNHN01000356.1:0-6134 GCA_003485825.1 Bacteroidota bacterium
TGCTATGGTAGACTTCCCACTACCACTACTTCCTACGAGTGCAGTCACACTTCCTGCATTGGCCTCAAAACTGATATCATGGAGTACTTCTTTATCTTCCTCGTAGCTAAAACTAACATTGTCAAAAACCATATTCCCTTGAATATCTTCCAAGACTACGCTACGTACTTCTGGATCATCCTCTTCGGTCATATTCATCAATTCCTGTGTACGGTCTAGACCTGCTAATGCTTCGGTAAGCTGACTTCCGATATTACTCATCTGTACGATAGGTGCTACCATAAATCCTAGAAACAGTAAAAAGGAGACTAAATCTCCTGCCGTCATACTACCTACCATGATAAAGTATCCGCCCATTCCCATAATACCAACGGTAGCCATCCCGAGTAAGAAGGTACTGGAGCTCGTCATTAATGCTGTGGCCGTCAGACTCTTTTTAACGTTTTGGTACAATCGGTCTACCCCTGCTTCAAATCCTTTATTCTCTTGTTCTTCTGCATTGAAACCTTTGATGACACGGACTCCATTTAGGGTTTCCGTTAATCTCCCGGTGACTTCTGCATTGATCTTTCCACGTTCCCGAAATATCGGACGTATATACCCAAACGCTTTTAGAGCAATAAACCCAAATAACCCTACGGGCAAGAATACAAACAGTGTCATCATAGCGTTGATTTTAATTAAGAATGCAAACGCAACTACTGCCGTTACTGTCCCTCCTATGAGCTGCACGAGTCCTGTGCCTACTAGGTTTCGTACACCTTCTACATCACTCATCACTCGGCTTACCAGTGCGCCACTTTTATTGTTATCAAAGAAAGCTATAGGCAGTGTGAGTAGTTTTCGCTGCACCTGAGCACGCAACTGCGCGATGAGTAACTGTGCCTCTACACTCAGGAGTCTGGTGAGAATAAATGAAGTAGCTGCTTGGATCAAAATAGCACCTGCTACCATAAAAATAAGCTGCCACAGTGCGGAGACATCTCCACTTGGCACTACAACATCAAGCAGATTTTTCGTCTCATAAGGCAATACCAATCCTGACAAACTGCGAATGACAATAAATATCAATCCGATAGCTAGCATTTTTCTGCGAGGCCATACGTATTCTTTCAATGCCCACGTGAGGGACACTTTTTTCTTACTCATACTCCCTTAGATGCTAAAAGTAAGCCAAAGCAAAAGGATGACTTATCGGCAGAAAAGAGATTTAAAACCGTAGCACGAAGCAAAGAAACCCTCTTTGCACGCTGAGGTTATTCTAGTGCGTATTTTTACATCTCCATTTCTAAAAACTGACTGGTATACCCCACTTTAGATGCTACCACCTCTTCAGGAGTACCGGTGATGAGCACTTCTCCGCCTCCATGGCCTCCTTCTGGGCCTATATCTATGATATAATCTGCTACTTTTACTACATCTAGATTATGCTCTATGACAAGCACTGTATTCCCTAAATCTACTAAGTTTTGAAGTACTTCTAGCAACACCCGAATATCCTCAAAATGAAGTCCTGTGGTAGGTTCATCTAAGATATAAAACGTTTGACCTGTGCCTATCTTGCCTAATTCACTCGCTAGTTTTACACGTTGTGCTTCTCCCCCAGATATCGTCGTACTACTCTGTCCTAAAGTGATGTATCCCAGCCCTACGTCGTTTAACGCTTTAATTTTTCTGTAAATGCTCGGTACCGCTTCGAAGAATACTACAGCTTCCTCCACCGTCATACTCAGCACATCACTGATACTCTTATTCTTGTATCGAATCTCTAAGGTCTCTCTGTTGTAGCGTTTACCTGAACAGGTTTCGCACTCTACCAGCACGTCCGGAAGAAAATTCATTTCAATTACCTTCTGTCCTCCGCCTTTGCAGGTCTCACATCTACCGCCTTTTACATTGAAGCTAAACCTCCCTGGCTTGTACCCGCGTATCTTGCTCTCGCCTATCTCAGCATACAGGTTTCTGATGTCTGAGAAAAAACCAACATAGGTTGCCGGATTACTCCTTGGCGTGCGCCCTATGGGTGACTGATCTATGGTAATCACCTTATCGATATGCTCCAAGCCTTTTACCTGAGCGTATGGCAAGGGTTTTTTCTTACTGTTATACACGTACTCAGAGAGGATGGGGTGGAGCGTTTCATTAATCAAACTACTCTTTCCACTACCACTTACTCCTGTAACTGCTATGAATTTACCGAGCGGGAAATCGACAGATATATCTTTCAGATTATTCCCTGTACAGCCGCTCAGCGAAAGTTTTTTACCACTTCCTTTTCTGCGTTTTTTAGGTACTTCTATCTTGCGTTGCCCACCGAGATAGTCTGAGGTTACTGTGCCATTGTTTTTAATATCTTCCCATCTACCCGCTGCTACTATCTCTCCCCCATTCTTACCCGCACCTGGGCCTATATCTACCACATAGTCACTCTCTACTATCATGTCACGGTCGTGCTCTACCACGAGTACTGAGTTCCCTATATCTCGTAACTCTTTGAGTGAGTTTATCAATCGTTGGTTGTCCCGCTGATGCAGTCCGATGCTTGGCTCATCTAGGATATACAGTACTTCTTCTAGTTGTGAACCTATTTGCGTAGCGAGCCTAATCCGCTGCGCCTCACCACCACTTAGCGTCTTAGCACTATTATTCAAGGAGAGGTAAGACAATCCTACATCTACCAGAAACTTAACACGCTCCTTTATTTCTTTTACTACTTCATTGGCTATAATGAGCTGACGGTCGGTCATGGTATCAGAAGCGGTCTCTAGCCACTCGTGTAATTCTCCAATACTCTTATTACTCAGATCTGCTATGCTCATATCACTGATGCGATAAGAGAGCGCTTCTTTATTCAGTCTACCTCCCTCACACGTAGGACAGGGAATTACCGTCATAAACTCATCCGCCCACCGACTAAGCGTGCCAAAGCTTTTCTCGTGGTACGCCTCCATAAGCGAAGGTACCAGTCCTTTCCATTTGGTCTCGTAGGTCTGATTATATCCTGAACTTCCGCGGTATTCTACGTCAAACTTCTCTTCTGTACCATTTAAGATTACATCCAGTATATCTTTAGGCAATTCACTAATGGGCTTAGCCATGCTGAATTTCAGTTTTTTACTCATTGCTTTTAGCTGAGTAAACGTCCAGTTATCCTTGATATCTCCCAGAGGAGCTAGCCCGCCTTTGTTAATACTTAGCTTGGGATTAGGTATTAAATCTTTTTGTATAATGTCTGAGCTTGTACCGAGTCCATCACAGGTAGGACACGCACCGTAGGGTGAGTTAAATGAAAACAGATTGGGTTGTGCCTCATTGTACGACAGCCCTGTTTCTACATCCATAAGGTACTTACTAAAATGGGTAAGTTCCTTGGTGTCTGGATTTAGAATACTGACTACCCCTTTGCCCATTTTAATAGCGGAGCGAATAGAATCCGTGACCCGCAGACTTCCTGCATCTTCAGGAGAGATACGATCTATCACTAAGTCTATATCGTGAATTTTATACCTATCCAGCTGCATGCCTGGCTCTATGTCTATCAATCCACTGTTTACCCATACTTTGGTATATCCACGTTTCCGGTACTGATCAAACAGTTCTCTATAGTGCCCCTTTCTACCTTTTACTAAGGGAGCTAAAATCACCATTTTTTGAAGACTAAACTTCGCATTTACGGAGTCTATAATCTCCTGCTCCGTGTAGCTTTTCATCTTATTACCGCTGAGGTAAGAGTAGGCATCTCCTGCTCTAGCAAAAAGTAACCGTAAAAAATCGTACACCTCAGTGATGGTACCCACCGTACTTCTAGGGTTTTTACTTACTGTCTTTTGCTCTATGGCTATGACCGGACTTAGACCTTCTATCTTATCTACATCTGGCCGCTTCATATCCCCTACGAATTGGCGTGCATATGCAGAAAAGGTATCCATGTACCTTCTTTGGCCTTCGGCAAACAGAGTGTCAAACGCCAGACTAGACTTACCGCTTCCACTTAAACCAGTGAATACCACTAGCTTATGACGGGGAATCTCTAAATCTATGTTCTTTAAGTTATGCTCTCTAGCACCTACTATTTTGATGAAATCTTGCTCGTTGATAATTGAAATTATTAGAAGTTTGCGAAGGTACTTATTTCATTGATAAGTAGACTATGAATACTACCTCTGTGTAACACGTTTATCTTCTTTATAGTTTCATTTAAAAGGAACAAAATATACTGCATTTTATATATTAATTTGTGCCCCACTACACAGCGCATTGAAAAATAATTATTCAGACCTAATCGATCAAACGTTTAATTTCCCAACAGAGGAGTTTCACACCAATATGGAAGGTGAACTACAGTACCGAAACATTCCATTGATGAACCTCGCTAAAAAGTACGGAACACCCTTTAGATTCAGCTATTTACCTAAAATATCTGAGAATATTCAGAAAGCTAAGTTCTGGTTTGCAGATGCATTTGCTGAGCACAACTACAATGGCACTTACAATTATTGTTACTGTACCAAAAGCTCACATTACAAGTATGTTATCAAAGAGGGACTTAAAAATGATATTCACCTAGAGACTTCTTCTGCTTTTGACCTGGACCTCATACTCAATCTTCATAACGACGGTTTATTAGGTAAGGAGCGGTTTATCATCTGCAATGGTTTTAAGACCGATTTATACATTGATAAAATCATAGAACTCATAGACATGGGTTTTGAAAACTTGCACGTAGTCTTGGACAATACCCGTGAGTTTCACCTGCTGAAAGGCCGTACAGAGAAAAAAATAAAACTAGGTATACGCATAGCTGCAGAGGAAGAACCTAAATTTGAGTTTTACACCTCTAGATTAGGAATAGGGTATAAATACATCGTTCCTTTTTACCAAGACCTGATAGCAGAAGAGCCTAATATGGAGCTAAAAATGCTTCACTTCTTTATCAATACAGGCATCAGAGACACGGCTTACTACTGGAATGAATTGCGTAAATGTCTGAATGTATATGCCAAACTAAAAGCGGTGTGTGACAGTGTGGACTCCCTCAATATCGGCGGTGGATTTCCCATCAAACGGAGCCTTAACTTTAGTTACGACTACGCCTATATGATCAAGGAAATCGTGGGTCAAATCAAACAAGAGTGTACCGAAAAGAATGTGAGAGAACCTCATATTTTCACTGAGTTTGGCAGCTATACCGTAGGAGAAAGTGGCGGCACCGTATATAAAATACTTCACCAAAAAAGACAAAACGACCGTGAACGTTGGGATATGATAGATGGTTCATTTATGACCACCCTCCCTGATGCATGGGCCATAAACGAACGTTTCATTCTCCTCCCACTCAATAAGTGGAACAAGAGCTATGAGCGTGTGCTCTTGGGTGGACTCACCTGTGACAGTGATGACTACTACAATAGCGAGCAACACGTAAACGCAATCTATCTACCTACTGTAGAAGATACCGATGAAGAGCCACTCTACATCGCTTTTTTCAATACAGGTGCATACCAAGAAAGTCTCAGTGGACAAGGAGGCATCAAACACTGCCTGATCCCTAGTCCGAAGAAGATTCTACTGTACAAAGATGAGCATGGCAATATAAAGGATGAGCTATTTGCAGAGGAGCAAAATGTAGAGAGTATGATGAAAATACTCGGATACTAAACACACAACGAATACAACAAAAGACAATTAAAGAATAGAACACCATGAGTAAACCAATAAGCGACTTTATAGATAAATACTTCCTCCACTTCAACGCTGCCGCCCTAGTAGATGCTGCAGGCGAGTACAATAACCAACTCGCCAAAGGCAACAAAATGATGGTGACTCTCGCAGGGGCAATGAGTACTGCGGAAATGGGCAAGATGTTAGCTGAAATGATACGTCAGGACAAAATACATATCATTAGCTGTACAGGTGCTAACTTAGAGGAAGATATTATGAATCTAGTAGCACACGACCATTACGAGCGAATACCCAACTACCGTGATCTTACCCCACAACAGGAGCAAGAACTACTGGATAGACACCTCAATAGAGTTACAGACACATGCATACCAGAAGAAGAAGCCTTTCGCAGAATACAAGGCAATATAGAGCGATTTTGGAAAGATGCTGAGTCCAAAGGAGAGCGCTAC
>DNHN01000356.1:6214-9776 GCA_003485825.1 Bacteroidota bacterium
GCAGCAGAAAAAAACCTACCGATGGTTGTACCTGGATGGGAAGACAGTACCATGGGAAATATTTTCGCAGGTAACTGTATCTTGGGTAACCTGAAACCAAGCACAATGAAAAGTGGCATAGAATACATGACCTTCTTGGCAGATTGGTATACGGACTACACGAAAGACAAAGGACTCGGCTTCTTCCAAATAGGTGGAGGTATAGCAGGAGACTTCCCTATATGCGTAGTGCCCATGCTAGAGCAAGATCTAGAACGTACTACTCCGCTGTGGAGCTACTTCTGCCAAATCAGTGATAGTACTACAAGCTACGGGTCCTATTCTGGAGCGGTACCCAATGAAAAAATTACCTGGGGGAAACTAGCAGCAGACACCCCTAAATACATCGTAGAAAGTGATGCTACCATAGTGGCACCTCTGATTTTCGCGAAGGTTCTCGGCTGGTAATTCAGCTTACTGAAAGACATATTGAGCAGGATGGTGGCTAATCATTAGCTACCATCACATTCAGTAGCTGCTTCACTTGAGCCAGCTTAGTCTCATTGTTTTCTTTAGCGAAGGACACCTCTAAGTTACGCAAGACTCGAATGATGATATCCGCATTACTGCACGTTTTAAAATAATCCTTCTTCGGTTCCAGATTCATTTGCTTTAGAAACTTATGAATGTTCTCCTGATTAAATATAAGACCATTATTGAATGGGTTGATATAAAACAGGATATCACTATTTACACCTATACCATCCGCACTTTCATCATTAAATCGGAGCAAAGGAGGCCAGTCGAAATCTTTTACGTATCCTAAAATAAAATGCTGAGGCAAGTTGACTCCGTAAACCGGAATATTAAGTCGCTGCGCTACAATACTATAAATAACGGCTAATAGTACTGGGTTCCCTTTCTTTCGTTCTAGTACCGATGATAAAAAAGAGTTTTTACTGTGGTGGTAGCTTTCTGTATCTCCACTAAAAGAGTGCTCCTCGAAGAATATCCGATTGAGTATTTTAACTTTTTCGAAAGAAGTGAGGTCATAATTGAGCTCAAGCCAAGCGTCTAGCTTTATTTTATCTAATTGATTTTCTATGAGCTGCCTATCTATCTCAGGGTCTACTATTTTATTCAGCACGAGCATACCTTTTAGCAAATCTTGCCCTCCAGTATTTACCCAATCTGATAGTTCCTCTGAAAGCTCCTGCTGCTGTATATGCTTGATAAGTGCTACTACTCTTTCCTGTCTTTTTACGCTCTCATCCTCTGGCCATATACGTTCCAAAACAGGTATAGCTGCTGCGCCTAAACCTGAAATCTCAGACTCAATATGCTCAACTACCCGCTCATCTGAGTCGTCTAGCAAGTACACCATGTTTCTTAGATC
This sequence comes from Bacteroidota bacterium, assembly GCA_003485825.1. GTDB lineage: Bacteria > Bacteroidota > Bacteroidia > NS11-12g > UBA9320 > UBA9320. Next base: position 7,590 of record DNHN01000356.1, read on the forward strand.
TTTCTCGTTTAGCATTCCGATAGATGGTTGCACCAAAACAACGTATTTTTTTTGACAAAAGAGGCATATACATATAAACGAGTTGACACTAATACTGTACACACCTACAAATACAGACGAGAAAACAAGGTTTTGCGACCATCTACAGACTACTTCTTTTTAGCCGTAGTCTTCTTAGCTGGAGCTTTTTTAGCAGGGGCTTTACGGCCCTTTGCTGGCTGATTTTCCATAATATGCTTCACCTCTTCTAGGGTAAGTTTCGAAGGATCTTCTAAGTCTTTAGGCAGTTTGAAATTTTTCTTTCCACTTTTGATAAAAGGACCCCATCTGCCATTGAGTATCTGCGTAGCAGGCTCTTCTTCGAATTGCTTGATAATACGCTCAGCATCCGCCTTACGCTTAGCGAGCACTAGTTCGATAGCCCTCTCCAACTCTATTTCCATGACATCTTCTTCCTTCGGAATAGAAGCAAAAAGCTTATCATGCTGTACATAAGGACCAAATCTTCCGATATTGGCTTTCACCGGCTTATCTTCTAATTCACCCAATATTCGAGGCATCTTAAATAGGTCTAAAGCCTCCTCTAACGTTATACTGTCTATATTCTGTCCTTTGCTCAAACTAGCAAAACGCGGTTTTTCCTCATCATCTTGTTCTCCAATTTGTACCATAGGACCGAATCGTCCGATTCTAGCAATGATAGGCTTGCCGGATTTAGGATCATTCCCCAACGCACGCTCACCTGTAGCTCTTTCTGCAGTTTCTAGCGTTTTCTCTACGTCCTTACTAAAGGGCTTGTAGAAGGTATCTATCATCTGAGACCAGTTTTTCATACCGTCTGCTATATCGTCAAACTCCTTCTCTACAGAAGCAGTAAAACCATAATCCATAATCTCACTAAAATGCTCAATGAGGAACTCGGTAACTACTTTACCAATATCACTCGGGTGCATTTTATTCTTGTCTGCACCATAGTTTTCTGTCAGTGTTTCCTTATTTATAGTATCTGCTTTGAGCTCAAGCACTTGATAATCACGTTTCTTCCCTTCTATCTCATCTTTCACTACATAGCCACGTTTCTGCACTGTAGAAATGGTAGGTGCATATGTACTTGGTCTTCCTATACCCAGTTCTTCCAACCTCTTCACCAAGCTGGCTTCTGTAAATCTAGCAGGAGGACGCGTATACCTCTCGGTAGCATTGATTTCTAATGCCGCAAGTTCTTCTCCTACAGTTACTTTAGGAAGTAAGCCACTTTCTTCTTCTTCATCTTCATCATCTGTACCCTCTAGATACACTTTTAAGAATCCGTCAAACTTTATTACTTCTCCTTTCGCCCTGAATAGGTCACTGTTCTTATCATTTACGATTTCTATACTCGTACGCTCCAGTTCTGCTTCACTCATTTGTGAAGATATCGCTCGTTTCCAAATCAGCTGATAGAGTCTTTTCTGACCATCATCATCTCCAGCTAGATTGACGTCAAAATTAGTAGGTCGGATAGCCTCGTGAGCTTCCTGTGCGCTATCATTTTTGGTCGTATACTTTCGTGGATGTGAATACTCTGATCCATACTCTTTTGTGATACTATCTTTAGCACTGGTGCGCGCAAATTCTGATAAATTCACAGAATCCGTTCTCATATACGTAATGTGTCCATTCTCATAGAGACGTTGGGCCAACATCATCGTTTTGGATACGTTGTACCCTAATTTTCTACTCGCCTCTTGCTGAAGTGTGGAGGTCGTAAATGGTGCAGCTGGCTTACGCTTTGCTGGTGTTATCTTGATGTCTCCTACGCTGAAAGTAGCACCTTTGCAACTTTCTAAGAATGCATTTGCCTGCTCAGCAGTTTTGGGTCTAATATTGGCGTCCGCCTTTATTACTTTTTCAGATGCATTAAAAAGACCTTGTACTTTAAATGAAGAGGACGTCTGGAACGCTTGAATCTCTTTCTCACGTTCTACAATTAATCTCACTGCCACACTCTGCACTCTACCCGCACTTAAACTTGGTTTCACTTTCCTCCACAACACAGGAGAAAGCTGAAAACCTACGAGTCTGTCCAAAATACGACGCGCCTGCTGGGCATCTACCAAATTTTGGTCTATGTCTCTCGGATGCTCGATAGCATGAAGTATTGCCGTTTTCGTGATTTCATGAAAAACAATACGTTTGGTATTGCTT
>DNHN01000041.1 GCA_003485825.1 Bacteroidota bacterium
ATCCCTGTTAAACTGAGTTGCTATAGCCTCTTCGAAAGTCAGACTACCATTGTAGAATCCGCTTAACACTTCTTCTGACGCACCCTCAAGAAACTGTCTTTCCGCAGAAGCAATCAAAGAAAAAGCGGATCTAACCGCAACTGGATGAGCCTTAGCAAAGTCTTTTACCTTTCTGTTTTCAGACCTTGCCTGCTCTGAAGTACCTCTGAGTTGAGAAGCTTCAAACATCAGTCTCTCATACTCTTGACCTTGCTTTGTCGCCTCCCTACCTAATATCTCACCCTGTTTGTAGAGGGCTAGATTATCCTTGCCTAAATCCCTCTCTATCTCTCTTGCCTGCTTCTCTAAAGCCCTGGCCTTTCTAGACAGCTTACCAGGAGAGTTAATAGAGCTTTCATACATAGCCTCCCCCGCCTCATTAAAAGCTTTTGTGTAAGAAGCTATAAAGGCTTGCTCTCTTTCTGGGTCTAGGTTTAAAGCGCTAATGTCTTCAGTAAAAGATTCAACGTTAGGAGAAAACTCAAAAGCTGAGCTTATAGCTTCGTTTCTAGTTCTTGCCCCGTTCCACTCCACCTCTATGTCTTCAATCTCTTCCTCACCGTATCCTAGCTCTTGATAGAATCCTTGAAGTGAATCAAACCGACCCGTTGAGTTTGACTCTTCCTGAGCCTTCTTGTAGGCGCTATCAAGAGCGATCTTGTTGTCTTTTCTTTCTGTAGCTAAAGCTGTTATCTCTTTGATCTGATCTTCGTTAAGAGACACTCCAGTCTCTTCCTGAAACCTACTGTAAATATCCTCGTACCCCTCATCTTGAGTTTCGCTCAGTACGTCTATAAGCTTGGTTGCCTCAGTATTAAACTCTGAGTTGTATTTATCTACACGCGCTTGATACTCAGCGTTTAACGAGTCCACCTCGGACTGATCAGCTGCGGTTCTTGAGGTGTTTATGATGTCCTCTTCAAACTCAGGGTTTTCAGCAATCTGATTGACCTGCCAAGCAGTTAAAGGAAGGCTAGGCTGTTCTACAGAGCTGAACCTCCCATCCGAAGACTCGGAATTTGTATCCTTTTTTTTTTGGGTTTCTTCAACCCCTTCTTCAGCTAACTCCCTAGTTACGATTTCAGCAGCTTCGTTGTAAGGTAGATTCCGTGCTACAACCAATTCGTTTACCCTGCTTTCAAACTCTTGACTCATAGGTGATCATTTTCAACAAAGATAACCAAATTTGGTCAGTCCTCTTTGCTGAGCAGAAAACCTAATTTTCTTGCAGCTCCAGATCCATACTTAGCTTCAAACCTAGAGAATACAGACTTAGACACGCCATCCATGTCTTTAATGTCCCTAAATATCTGAGCAGGCATTTTTGCCCCATCCTTCATGGTAAACTCAAACCTTCCACCACCAGCGAAGGTCATACCAGAAACCTCTTCATCCTGGATGGAAACAGAGCTTCCCTCCTCGTTTCTCTCTGGGATTGGCATCTCTTCGTCTTTCACTAAAGAAGCAGCCTGATCTATATAAAGAGTTTTAGCAGCTTCCATGTGCTGTTCGTCAGCCATCACTTCTTCTTCTGTTAATCCCTTCCCTTGCTCCTTCTGTATTGAAAGGTAGTTCCTTACAGCATTCTTTAATGCTTCTGGATTTTTATCTAATTGTCCAGTCATCCAGGACTTTACACCTTCAGCCGTTTCCATTGCTTTGGTTGGAGCTTTTTGCTTCGTGAAGTCCGCACCGTTAATTATTGGCAAGTCCACCAGGTTTGGAGCAAAAGGCATCTCTGGGTCTTGAGCTTCAGATATACTAGACTCTAGGCCTTTCCAAACGAGGGAAACACCTTCAGCATTCACGGAAATCGACCCATACCTATATCCAGTATTTACAGCCTTGAGTGCATTAGCGTAGTCGTTTTGATCTTTAGCATCCTCAACCCCCTGAGCGTCAAACTCCTTGGGGTTTTTTGCATCTCCAAACGACCTAAGCATAGCCCCCATGAAAGTAGGGTCTGCGGCAGAAGCAGATTCAAACGACCCATAGTTTTCTTTAAAGTAAGCTTCTTTCTGGTCAATAAACTCGCCCAACTGAGAAGTAAGCTGAACAAAAGAAGATACACCGACACTTCCCATTTCTGAAAACCCCTCAATGCTGTCGTTCAGCGCGGACGCCCACTCAGAACACATAGACTTGTGCATCTCAAACATCGTCTGAGACGAAGAAACATCCATAGATCTTATCAGTTCCTTTCTTCTATTTTCGTAAGACTCATTCATTTTCTTGTGTCAAATTCTTTTAACAGCCCTTTTACATACTTGTGAAGCGGAGACCCACCTTTAGAAGACAGCGACTGAAGGGTGCTTGCCTGACGAGGGTTAAAGATATATTCACCTCCAGTCATCTCCCCAATCTTAGACCCGTCCTTCATTATGTCAATTGGGTTCTTTGCGTGAGAAAACTTACCAGGTGTTTTTTGTACACCACCATTCCTTTTTTCCTCCACTCTTTTTCTAGTGGCGTTTAGGCCGCCTTCAAAGTTAAAATTTTCACCGAGCAGAGCCCTATTAGTTTCACTTGTTGCATCTCTTTCGTCTTGAGTTGCTTTACTTCCAGCTAGAGCTTCGTTTACATCATCTTGACTGATTGGATTAGAGGCGTCTTGAAGATCAGTTTTGTAACCTCCTGTTTTGCTGCGAATACTTGTGTATCTAGTATTCTTTTTTGATTCCTCTACACCTTCCTGAAAACCATCCTTCATAAGCCCCCCTCTGTTTCCTTTCTCTCCGAGAAGAAAGTTTCCAAAAGCAGAACCCCCGTCTTTGTATTCTGGAACCTTAGCTCCATTCTTACCCAAGAACTGACTGGCCAAGTTCATGTAGCCTGAAATTCTGTCGTCTTTAGCTGCTCTTTTCTCGCCCCTAAGAAGCTCTTTCTCTATCTTAGACTCATCCATTTGACCCTGAACCCTCAGAAGATCTTGATTTGCAAGACCCACATTTAAGTCATTAGCCCTATTCTCAACTCCAGCATACTGTTGCAGAGCCGACTGCTGCCTGGCCTGAGAGTCAGCCTCTATCCCCATTCTCTGCTGAGCAGATCTTCTTTGAGCGGCGCCAAGCCCGCCTAACAGAGCCTTAGCTCCTCCCGACTTTAAAGCCCCTAAAGTAGAAGCTTCTTGCTCAGACGCAATTTGGCGCTGCATGTCTGCCGCCTTGTCTTGTTTTGAGGCAGCTAAAAACTTATTCCAAGAATCCCCAACTCCATACTGCCTGTCAGCTAGAAGTCCTTTTTCTTGACCGCCAAGTTTATCGAGCCTGTCATTTACTCGATTAAAGTCTTGATTAAGTCTTTTCTTATCGGTCTGCTGCTGGATTATACCTGGCAGGGCTGACAAGGCTAAAGGTATCAATGGTAAAGGCATGTGCAAATATAGTTATTGTTGACCTAAGGGGTGATGACTCTTAGAATCAGTTATGTGAGTGTTTATACAATACAGCTCGTGTTTAGCGTTAGAGCTATTGGTTAGTTTGATTTTAGCGTAGTGTCCGCGCATTACATCCTCTGTTGATTTTGTCAAGTCTCTAGTTACAGATATAGTGCAGTCCTGACCAACGTCACCCTCCTGAAGGTTTGACGCAAACTGAATGACGTCAGTAGAGGTGTTCACAGACAATATTTCATTTGCATTTTCGTTAACCTTAACAGAAATTCCTGTAGGCGGACCCGAAACGGTTGGTAGTCCAATCCTAGAAAGCCTTAAACTTGACTTGTAATTAAACGTATCAGAAGTACTGCTTAACGTACCAACAAAAAAGTCTTCTGTGATCGATCCAAAAGCTCCAGTGGATGTGTTTCTAGGCATAGATGCGTAGTAACTACCTTCTTTTTCGGACCAAGAAGTTATGGTTCCAGATGTCTGACCTAAATCTGTTTTAGCTCCAGGGTTCATTTCCCATAAAGCAGAATCTCCCTCGTAAGATACAGCATTGTAGACCTTAACCCTTGATGGTGATGTCTTGGAGACCATCTCTACCTCAGAGTTGGCCGCCGTTCCGTAAAAGTTATTTCTTGTTGCGCTATCGTGCCTCCAGAAAATATTATTACCGCTAGTGTATTTAGCACTATACAGCATGTTATTCTGATTGGCGTACACATCGGGCGTAAAGCTGTACTTGCTCTGCCATACACCTCTAGCTACGTCATAACCTACCGTTTGTGGTTCGTATCCATCAACCGTGCCTCCATATCCAGTGATGAAATAGGTGCTGATTCGTGGATCGTATCCGCTTACGTACTTAGCATGCCCAGCCTTAAAGAAATCCTCAAAGAAAGAAGACATATTCTTTTCCGATATAGGAGCTAGCTGCTCGCCTCCAAGTCTCATTACCGCCTGTCTGGACTCATCCACAAAGAACACATCGTTATCCTGAATAAGAACAGCCTCTGGGTGTCCTCCGCAACCGTAGTCTCCTGAAGAATATCTAGCCTGTCCTAGCACATTGGTTGAGATAGCTACATTT
>DNHN01000089.1 GCA_003485825.1 Bacteroidota bacterium
CTAGGACCTATGAGTGTGAGCTCTTCGGCATGTTCTCCTTGTGAGTGAAGGTGGGTGGACAAGATCCCCCTATCGGATGATGGACTCTTGGAGACAATTGCTGCTCCTGCACCATCACCGAAAATTACGGAAACTCCTCGTCCACGCGTCGTTTTATCTAAACCTCCACTATGGTACTCCGATCCTACCACAAGGATATTGTTATACATACCTGTTTTTATGTACTGATCTGCAATGGAGAGGGCATATACGAAGCCACTACATTGATTTCGCACGTCTAAGGCGCCAATAGTGTCTAGACCTAGATCCTTTTGCAATGTAACTCCTGGTCCTGGGAAATAGTAATCAGGACTAAGTGTGGCGAAGATTATAAAATCTATTGCTGACTTATCTATGCCTGCATCGGCTATAGCGTTTTTAGAAGCCTCTAAGGCCATGGAAGACGTGCTCTCGTCGTTGTTTATCCATCGGCGCTCTTTGATACCAGTACGCTCAGTAATCCACTCGTCATTGGTATCGATTATTTTAGAAAGGTCTTCATTAGTTACTACGTTAGCTGGCACGTAGTAACCCATACCTTTTATGATTGCACTATTCATTGGTGCAATTTAATAAGAAAATACATAACTACATGTTTGTATTTTTAAAGTATTGGGAGGCCCATTAATGAAATGGGCAGAAAAGTTTAGGTGTCAGAAATTAGTCGGAGTATGTCGTCCTTATGATAATTCTCTTGAGTATAATTTGGCGCTTATGAAACTAAAAGGTTTTTTTTGATGTTAATATAACAAGCAATGAAAAGTATTTTAGTTGTTCTATTGTTTACTTTCTCCTTATTTTTAGGTAAAGAGGGCTACGGTCAAAATGCTCAAAGTTCAGGTAAGGATTTTTGGTTTGGATACATGGAGAATCTAAGTCCAGGTGTAAATAATACACCAGAGTTCATTGTTCAGCTCTTTGCAATTGATGCAGATGCAAGTGTAGAAATAGAAATACCTGGACGAAATTATAAGCGTAACGTTTTTTTGATGGCTGAGGAGGTATTGGACATACAGTTGCCTTCTTTTGATTTAGAACCACGTGGTTCTGGAGTTACCTCTTCTTTAGCTGTGCACTTAACCTCTACATCGAATATAGATGTGGTAGCCATTCACAGTCGTGCTTTTTTCTCTGCAACTACCCGGCTTTTACCTACCGCAAGTTTAGGAACAGATCATATGATACTGGCTGCAAAAGACTATCGAAACCAGTCTCCTTCGTCTATGTTAGTAGTCGCTACAGAGAATGACACAGAAGTGAAAGTGTGCCAATCACCTTGCGGGGCGAAAGGGGAGTTTCGATTTCGTCTTAATCAGGGAGAAACCTATCAATTTCAGTCTCCTGAGGACCTTACGGGTACAGAGATAATAGGCAATAAGCCAATAGCGGTCTTTTCTGGAGCAAAACAGGCGGCATTAGTAGAAGGTGACGATAGCCATATTTATAATGCTATGCCACCTCTGAATTATGCTGATACTGTTTTTGCAGCGGTTCCTCACCCAAGGGTAAAGGAAAGTAGTTATTTGTCTATCCTATCTCTGTCTGATGATACTCGTGTAACAATTGGCGGTAACACCGTTTTTGTGAATCGAGGTGAAAAAAGAGATGTAAAGTTTAACGTACCTCTAATTATTAAAGGTTCAAAGCCTTTTTTTGTGAGTCAATATAACAGTGGCTCGAGCGCATTTCTAATGGGAGGAACCTTCGGACCATCGGTAAGGCTGCTTGTTCCTCTTAATTCTAGAGTGAAAAAAATGAGTTTTAACACAAAAAAAGATATTGAATGGTATGGATTTAAACTCATTCATGGGCTGTGTATAATAGCAGAAGACACAACTAATTTAAGACTAAATACTAACCCGATTAGTAATTTTATTAAAATTCCAAACAGTGTTTATTTTTATAGTACCCAAGTCATAGATAGCGGTACTTACAATTTAGAATCACCAGTGGGTTTTATTGGAAATGTGTATGGCTCATCTCCTGCAGAATACTATACGTTTTCGCTGGGCTATAATGATTCGTTGCTAGTAAATAGTAGAATTCAATCAGCATCGGACGATTGCAGCAAGTGGAGAATCGCGTCTAATCTGAATAATGGAGAATTTCAAATATTGGAAAATGGGTCTGCAATAGACGGCAGTGATTTCGAAATATACGATTCCAGAGCAAATCTAGTTTACAAGAACACCTATATCAAAATTAACAAACAAGTATTCAAACCAAATTTAGCTATTGGAATGTATTATTTACGCTTTGATTCTTGCAACACCACAAAGAAATTTGTGGTAAAGAATTAGCTTTTGTAATTGTCAGATAAGCTTATTTTAGCTTACGTGCTACTTCTACTTCACGGAAACCTTCTATGAGGTCATATTCTTGAAGATCGTTGTAGTTTTTAATTTGTATACCACATTCGTATCCTTTAGCTACTTCTTTCACGTCGTCTTTGAAACGCTTCAGTGTATCTATTTCGCCCGTGTACACAACAACTCCCTCACGTATAATGCGGACTTTGTTGCTTCTATACATCTTACCTTCTGTTTGCATACATCCAGCTATCGTTCCTACTTTAGTGATTTTAAATACCTCACGTACTTCTGCTGTACCTGTGATTTCTTCTTTCACATCAGGAGATAACATACCCTCCATAGCAGCTTTTATTTCTTCTATAGCTTGGTATATAATACTGTATTGCTTTATTTCTACACCTTCACTTTCGGCTAGTTTCTTAGCAGTTGGCATAGGTCTAACTTGGAATCCTATTACGATGGCATCTGAAGCTTTGGCAAGCAATACATCATTATCTGTAATTGGTCCTACAGACTTTTGTATGATTTTTACTTCTATCTCTTCTGTAGAAAGTCTTAGCAATGAATCAGAAAGTGCTTCACTACTACCATCTACATCCGCCTTGATAATCAATTTAAGTTCTTGGAAATTACCGATGGCTAGTCGCTTACCTATGGTATCTAGCGTAAGCATAGACGTAGTACGTATGGACTGCTCTCTTTGCAGTTGTTCACGTTTGTTGGCTATGTCTTTAGCTTGACTTTCATCTGAAAGTACTTGGAAAGTCTCACCTGCTGCTGGCGCTGCGGAGAAACCAAGTATCGATACCGGAGATGCTGGTCCAGCTTCTTTCATAGACTTACCACGCTCATTAAACATGGCTTTTACTCTAGCATAATGCTGTCCTGCTATAAGTGCGTCACCTACTCGAAGTGTACCTTCACTTATGAGCATGGATGCTACTACACCTCTTCCTTTTTCTATCTTAGCCTCAAGTACTGCACCTTTAGCATTTTTGTTAGGATTAGCTTTTAATTCAAGTAGTTCAGCTTCTAAACTTACCTTTTCAAGTAGTTCTTCTATGTTGATACCTTTTTTGGCAGATATCTCTTGACACTGAAATTTACCGCCCCACTCTTCTACTAAGATATTCATAGCAGAAAGTGATTCTCTAACTTTGTCAGGATTGGCTCCCTCCTTATCTATCTTGTTGATGGCAAATACGATAGGTACATCGGCGGCTTGCGCATGGCTAATAGCCTCTTTTGTTTGTGGCATTACCACATCATCTGCAGCTATTACGATAATAGCGATATCTGTAACCTGAGCACCCCTTGCACGCATAGCGGTAAACGCCTCGTGACCAGGAGTATCTATGAAGGTCATTTTGTTACCATTCTTGAGTTGTACCTCATAAGATGCTACGTGCTGTGTGATACCACCGGCTTCTCCAGCGATTACATTGGCACTACGTATGTGGTCTAGTAAGGATGTCTTACCATGATCTACGTGACCCATTACTGTAACGATTGGGTGACGAGGTAGCATATCCTCTTCTTGATCTTCTTCTTCCTCGATTTCTATAGTTTCATCTGCATCTACAAAGTTTACTTCATAATCGAATTCTTCTGCTACTATCTGTATGGTCTCAGCATCTAGACGCTGATTGATGGATACCATTAGTCCTAGAGAAAAACAGGCGCTAATAATTTCATTCACGTTTACATCCATCATATTAGAAAGGTCATTAGCTGTTACAAATTCCGTAACATCTAATATTTTACTTTCTTCGATATCCTGTAATTGTTTCTCTTCCCACTTTTTCTTGTGCTCTTGTCTACGGAACTTTCTAGCTTTCTTTCTGACCTGCCCACCATGTGATGGAGTCTGCTTACCACTAGACATTCTAGCAAGCGTTTTCTTGATTTTTTCCTGTATTTCCTTTTCAGAAACTTCGGCTTTTTCACCAGGTTTTCCTCTGCCTGTAGTGCGTTCTGTCTTTAGCTTATCCGCAGTAACTTTCTCTCCGCGTATACGCTTGCGCTTTTTCTTAGGCTCGTCTTTCTCTTTTTTTGTACGTTTTACTGGTGGTTTGATTACGATCTTACCTACTACCTTCGCACCTTCAAGCTTTGTATACTCCGTACCTATATCTTCAGGTTCCACTTTTTCAGCGGGTTGTTGATCTTTCTTGGTTGGCTCAACCTTACCTTTTGACACCTCTTTTTTAGGCTCGTCTTTCTCTTTTTTGGACGTTGGAGTTTCCTTTTTAGGTTCTACTTTGTTGCTTTTTGGGCCTTTATGTTTAAAAGAAGAAGGATCAATATTGATTTTACCTAAGACCTTAAGGTTACCAGTGTCGTCTGACTCTTCTACTGGAGTCATTATCGGAGTTTTAGGTTTTTCTATTGCAGGCTTTTCTTCAGCTTTTGGAGGCTCTGGCTTTTTTTCTACAGGCTTTTCCTCTGCCTTGGGTTTCGGTACCTTAGGCTCCTCAGGAGCTTTATGTGTATTGTCCTTTATAAATATTGTAGACTCCGGTTTGAATTCAGGAGCCGGAGGTTCAGGTTTTTTAGTTTCCTGAATCTCTTGCGTCTTTGCGTCCTTACGTATGTTTATTTCGAGTTGTTGAGATTCCTCTTTGGCTTGTTTATCTTTTTGATAATAACCGATCAACTCTTGGTACATGGCGTCATCAAGTTTTGCAGTGATTTTACTCTCTACTTCAAAACCTTTGTCGCTCAGGTGATCTACGATAGTTTTCCAACTAACGTTAAACTCTGTTGCAACCTTATTAATTCTATATGTCTTTTTTTTATCAGCCATCTATTGCTACGCAGTGTTCGAAAATAATACTTTAAGTGCTTTATAGCAGTACTATTCGAATTCCGCTTCTAGTATTTTTTTAATTTCCTCTATCGTTTCTTGCTCTAACTCGGTTCTAGAGATAAGGTCAGCATTACTCATATCTAACACGCTTTTAGCGGTGTCAAGTCCTATGCCTTTTAGCTCATCCAGTATCCAAGTATCTATTTCATCTGCAAACTCGTCTAAGTCTACATCCATGTCTTCCTCTTCATTCGATTCACGGTATACATCGATGTTGTATCCTACTAGTTTACCAGCTAGTTTTATATTATGCCCACCCTTACCAATTGCTAAAGAAACTTGGTCTGAAGGTAAGAATACGTCTGCTTTACCTTCTTAGTCATTTATGACGATGCTAGATACTTTTGCAGGACTAAGACTACGTTGTATTAATAACTGTATGTTAGAAGTGTAGTTGATAACATCAATGTTCTCATTTTTCAACTCTCTCACTATACCGTGTATACGACTACCTTTCATACCTACACAAGCACCTACTGGATCTACGCGGTCATCGTAGCTTTCTACAGCTACTTTCGCTCTTTCTCCTGGTTCTCTCACTATTTTCTTAACAGTAATTAGGCCATCTAGTATTTCAGGTACTTCTAGTTCAAAGAGTCTTTCTAAGAATTCTGGGGCAGTTCTTGACAGGATAATCTTAGGGTTAGAGTTGTACATTTCTACGCGTAATACGACTGCACGAACACCATCTCCTTTTTTGAAGAAGTCACGTGGAATCATCTCACGCTTTGGAAGTATTAGCTCATTGCCTTCATCATCCAAAATCATTATCTCGTTTTTCCAGATTTGATATACTTCACCAGTAACAATCTCGCCTACTCTATCTTTATATTTTTTGTAGAACTCATCTTTTTCTAGCTCAAGCACTTTGGATAGCAGTGTCTGGCGAGCGGTAAGGATAGTCCTACGCCCAAAGGATGCCATGTCTATATCCTCTATAGCCTCTTCACCTATTTCATAATCTTCTTCTAGCTTCTTGGCGTCTTCTATATTGATTTCCTTATTCGGGTCTTCAACTTCGCCCATGTCTACGATTTCCCGGTTTCGGTAAATCTCAAGGTCACCATTATCCGTATTTACAATAACGTCAAAATTATCATCCGACCCGTATTTTCTGCGGATCATGGTTCTAAAAACGTCTTCGAGCACTCTCATCATAGTGGCTCTGTCTATGTTTTTAAATTCTTTGAATTCTGAAAACGATTCTACTAGCTGTAAGCTCATTTCTTTTTGCGTTTAAATGATATTTTTACTGTACTTTTAATAATATTTTCCAAGAGTATTACTCTTTCTTCTTTTTTATGCTTGGAGACGTTTACACTCAGGGTAATATCACTGTCTCCTACGGCTATTAATTCACCCTCTACTAACTCTTCATCTGCTAGTATTAGTTGAAAATCTCTACCTAAGTGCTGAGGATACTGTCGTATATCCACGAGTGGCTGATCCGCCCCAGGTGAAGATATTTCGTATCGTATAGGTGTATCTTCAGTATACTCTTCATCTAGTATACCGGAGATTTTTCTGCTCAGTTTGGTACACAACTGTATGCTTACACCTTCGGCTCCATCTATAAAAAACTTAAGATCAGTTTCGGCTTGATTTGTATCAATTCCTACTAAAAAAGAGTCCGTCTCTTCGAGCTCTTTATTTATTATGCGTGTTATGAGATCTTTAATTGCCAAAATTATCCTAAGAAAAAAGGGGCCACTGACCCCTTTCCTGCTTTTTTATGTGGTGCAAATGTAGTTTAAAACATGTGGATTACAAAACATAAGCTTACCGTAATATGATGTTTGCATCGTAGTTTTTTTAAAATGCGCTTAATTTTGGCACCATGAAAAGAAATGTTACTACTGTCAAAGTACTTCTACTAGCTGGATTGTCGTTCGTGTTTATGTCTAATAGAGGTGGGTCGCCCGGTGGTAGAACTGGTTCTACTACGGATGTGGGTACCTGTGCTACACAAGGTGGATGTCATGGACCTAAGACTCCTATCCAACAAGAATTACTGAGTGGAGACTTCCCTAGTACAGGGTATTCTCCGGGTAGCAGTTACAATATCACACTTAAACCTACAAATACGGGCACAAGAGTATGGGGTTTTGAGTGCATAGCAGAGGATGGAAATGGCAATGCGGTGGGCGTATTTACCAGTAATGAAGATGCGAATGAACAAGGTAATGGCCGACGCGCGACCCACAAGTTTGCCTCAACATCTTCTGCGGCCGGAAGTACCGAGTGGACTCTTGACTGGACCGCACCAGCAGCAGGCACAGGAGATATCACCTTTTATGTATCGGTTTTAGCTGCTAATGGTAATGGGACTACAAGCGGGGATAATGTGATAATTGACACAATGGTAATACGTGAAGGGCAAGTATCTTCTATATCCGACGTCATAGAAAATGAGATTCGCTTATATCCAAATCCGGTAGTAAATGAATTGCATATAGCTAGTAAGCACGTTATCAATAGCGGCTTACTTCAAGTTTTTGACCCTAAAGGCCTTCTAGTGATAAGTACTGAAATGAGAGAGACTATATCAGTACAAAACTTGGCAGCGGGTACGTATTATGCTAAGATTAGTCAAGGAAACCAGTTGGTTACTAAGACGTTCGTGAAGCAGTAAGTTTATTTCTTCTTTAGGAAATAGATCAGAGAACTTGATTTCTCTTTATTGAAAAAGGATATTATCAGGCTGTACAATCCCTTGAGGACGGATATAGGTAAGAAGGTGAATCCTGGTTTATAAGAAGCACTAACCATGGAGTTAAAAAACGGATCCAGTGGTAACCTATATTTTTTTACCACTTTAAAACCGCGAGCTTCGGCAAAACGAGACAACGTATCTGGTGTGAAATGCCATAAGTGTCTCGGGGTGTCATAGGCTGCCCAGTATTTGCCATATAGTTTTGCATCTGGCGAGTCACTATTAGGTAAAGCTAGTATCAGAGTGCCGTCTTTTTTTAATGATTTTGAGAAAAGTTCAAAGTATTCATCATAAGTGTATACGTGCTCAAACACGTGCCAAAGGCTGATAATATCATAGTCCGTATCTAGTTTGCCGGCTAAAAACTCTTCCGGGTTTTTGGCGTGTATACCAAACTTATCTTTGCATAGCTCCACCGCTTTATCACTTATCTCTACACCGGTAACATCATAGCCATTTTGCTTCATATGATTTATGAAATAGCCAGAACCAGAGCCCACATCAAGAAGTTTTTTTCCTTCAGTACTCTTTTTGATTTTACTCAATTTAAAATTGAGCATAAGTTTTCGAGCATAGTGGTAAACGCTGTAGATTACTCCGCTTTTGGTATCACTGTGCTCCACATATTCCTCACTATTGTAGTATGGTCCTATGTTTTCTGCAGTAGGTGCATTTGATGTAAATTTAAAATTACAGGAATTACACTGAGATATGGTATATGCTTCTTTGCTCACAAGCCAGTCCGGTACTTCCGTGAATACAGTAAATTGGCTAGAACTACATACGGGACAAGCGGAAATATGGAATGTGCTACTCACAGTATTTTTTTTACTTTGTGCAAATAAACTAAACTTCAACCCTTCGAAACGGCTAAATGGGCGTAAAATTTTCGAAATGCAACTATAAATGAACTATACTCGTCTGCTCTTTTGCACTATCTGTAGACTTTATGAACTAAATATTTATTTTCGCCGATAGATTATAAGAAATCAACAAAAGACAAAACCGAATGAATAATTTTAAACGAGTAAATACCATCTTTGGCTGGGTCACCTTCCTGATAGCTATGGCGGTATATATTATGACATTAGAGCAGTCCGTAAGTTTGTGGGACTGTGGAGAGTTTATATCAGCGTCTTATAGATTGCAAGTAGTTCACCCACCAGGAGCGCCGTTGTTCCTTATGTTGGGTAGGATATTTACCATGTTTGCTACTCCTGCGACTAATGAGGTAGCTATAGCAGTAAATATGCTAAGTGCTGTAGCGAGTGCCGCCACAGTAATGTTTACTTTTTGGATTACTACTCACTTTGCTAAAAAGATTTTAAGAGTTGATTTGAATGCTACTTCCGTGGAATTAGGAAATAGCATTGCTATAGTTGGTGCTGGTCTAGTAGCAGCATTGTCAGTGACTTTTATGGATACTTTTTGGTTTAGCGCGGTGGAAGCAGAGGTTTATGCAGGATCTTCCTGCTTTATGGCTTTAGCTTTTTGGGCTATTCTGAAATGGGAGAAAGTAAAAGATGAACCTACTTCGGATAGATGGATTATTTTCATCGCCTATATTGTAGGTCTTGGTATTGGTCTTCACCTGTTGAATATACTTGTAGTACCTGCTATTTTGCTTTACTACTTCTTCAATAAGTATGATGCTAGTGTAGCAAACGTAATTAAAGCTGCTCTTATTGGACTTGGCTCCATAGCATTGCTTCAGTGGGGTATCATCCCAGGCACACCTATGGTGGCTTCAAATTTTGATTTGTTTTTTGTGAATACACTAGGCCTTCCTTTTAATTCTGGAGTCCTTGCTTTTATGGTAGTGATGATAGCTACTATAGTTACTTCGCTGATGTATACACACTCGGGGAATAAGCTGGCAGGATCTATCGCTTTAGTTGGTTTCTTAATGATTATGTTGCTATCCGGATGGAGTTCATTCTTAGTAGGCATAGTGAAATTAGGCATCATAGCTGGTACTATCTACGCAGTGTACACTTCTCAGAAAACAAGCAAGAAGGTGATTGCGAATACAGTAATACTGTGTCTTGGTTTTATTATGATAGGATTCTCATCTTATGCTATGGTAGTGATACGATCTATCGCAGAGCCGGCTATAGATATGAATGATCCACAGGATGCACAGAGTCTCCTTAGTTATATTAATAGAGAGCAGTATGGATCTAGACCACTTGTATATGGTAGCTACTGGAATGCTAGACTGACCGCTATAGAAGAGGGTAAGACTCAGTACAGAAGAGGTGAAGATGGTACCTACCAAGAGGTTGGAACCAAGCAAGAGCCTGTATACGATGAGCGTTATTCTACTATTCTCCCACGTATGGGCGATATGTCAGAAAAATCTAAATACTACCCTATTTGGTGCGGTATGGAAGATATGTTTATGTCTATAAACACCTTAGAACAAAAGGTCAAAGCAGACCCTACAAACAGCGACTTAAGAACTCAGCTAGAGGCCGCTCAGATGACGAAACCTAAGTTCAGTAATAATATGACATTCTTGTTCAAGTATCAGATAGGCTGGATGTATATTAGGTACTTCATGTGGAACTTTGTAGGTAGACAAAATGACCTGCAAAACGTTACGGGAAGCAGTCAGCAAGGGAATTGGATATCGGGTATAGATGCCTTTGATGAGTGGAGACTTCAAGCTCCGGCTGATGTGCCTTCACAAATGGAATACAATAAAGCAAGAAATACCTATTACTTTTTACCATTGCTACTGGGACTGCTTGGTATCATAGTGATGTATAAGAAGAGTAAGATGGATTTTTATACGGTGCTTGTAATGTTCTTATTTACAGGTTTACTTGTAGTGATTTATCTAAACCAGCCTCCTATGGAACCACGCGAACGAGACTACACCTTTGCAGGGTCATTTCAGACCTTCTGTATCTGGATAGGCTTGAGTGTGCTCTTCTTTGTAGACTTG
>DNHN01000188.1 GCA_003485825.1 Bacteroidota bacterium
GCCAAAAACTACTTGAATAGTTGTGAGGAGAATGCGATTTTATTTACCAATGGGGATAACGATACGTACCCTCTATGGTATGCCCAAAATGTAGAAGGAGTGCGTACTGATGTGCGCGTAATCAATTTAAGCCTATTGCCTACTGAATGGTATAGTAGTGCGCTTCGAAGAAAAGTGTTTGACTCGGAAGCATTACCGCTTGGAGTACCTGCAGAAAAAATGGTTGCAGGGAAGCGAGATTATGTGCGTTTCTTTGAAAACAAATCATTTCCACAAGCACAGTTTTACCCATTAGATCAAGTACTGGACTACATTACTAGTGACGATCAGAGCAAAATGCAGATGACGAATAGCGGTGAACTGATCAATGTGTTCCCAGTGAAAAATTTCAGCGTAGATGTAGACAAGGCAGCTGTACTTGCAACTGGATATGTGCCGGCCAAAGATACTGCTAAGATAGTAGATAAGATGTACTGGAACATAGGCAGAACTGGATTAAGTAAAGGAGACCTTATAGTGTTAGACGTGATATCTGAAAATGCTAAGACAGGGTGGAAAAGACCTATCTATTGGACGACCACAACTGGATCTTCAGTATATTTAAACTTGGATAAATACCTAAGACATAACGGTCTTACCTATCAGCTTCTTCCTATAGAAGCAAATAGAAGAATGAGAGGAATGGATGACATGGATTTGCTTTACGACAAGCTTATGAACGTCTATGAGTGGGGAAATATGGAAGAAGGTACCATGTTCCTTGATGAGAAGGCACAACTAGTCCCTCAAAACTTGAGGTCACTGTTTGTACAAGTTGCAGACTATTATAGCAATAGAGGCCAAGACGATACAGCTACTGCCATACTGGATAGATGTTATGCTTCTATACCTGAGTCTTTGCTTCCTATGAATTTAAGGTTGAAGGCGGCAAGTGCAGATATATATTACAAAGCGGGACAGATAGAAAAGGGAGATAAAATGCTGACTGAAGCCGGTGATGATGCCTATGAAATGGTAAACTACTATAAAAAGTATAAAACCAAAGGTCTTCAGAATGTAGAGTCAGAAAAACGAGAGAATGTCGAGATTCTGAGAAATCTAGGACCGCTAGCTAAGCAGTATAATAGAGATGAGCTAGCTAAAAAGTATACAGATCTCTTCACTCAAGCCAGCACAGTGTATTAGCATAGTGTCTGCTACGAAAAGAATCTATGAGTAAAGAAGCAATAGTAATAGGCTATCACGCTGTAGAAGAGCTTCTGCAAACTGGCACCACTATAGGTAAAGTATACGTTAACAATCAGGCGGATAAACGAAAAATAGGAGTACTACGACAGCTCGCTAAGGCAAGCGATACTCCTTTTTCGATGGTGCCTGTTGAGAAGCTTAACCGTATTTCTAAGGCCAACCATCAAGGCGTTATCGCTATTAAAAGTCCTATTGAATTTGTGCCGTTGGAGGAGACGGTCACGCGTATGTTTGAAGAGGGGAAACCTCCTAAAATTGTAGTGTGTGACGGAATTCAAGATATTCGAAATATAGGTGCGATATCTCGTTCATGTTTGGCCTTTGGTGTAGACCTGATGATAGTTGGAGTGAAAGCCAATGCTGAAATAGGAGACGGAGCTATAAAATCATCTGCTGGTGCATTGCTTAAGATGCCTGTAGCTAGAGTGAGTAGTTTGTCCTCTACGCTTACTTATTTACAAAGCTGGGGAATTAAGCAAATAGCTCCAAATGAGAAGGCAGAAGAAGCTTTGCGATACGATACCTTCAGTAATTTAGACTCATGGGTACTCTGGATGGGAAATGAAGATAAGGGCCTGTCCAAGGAACGTATGGCCCTTATGGACAAGACCGTAAGGATAGAAATGCCAGGTACTACAGATTCTCTTAATGTATCAGTGGCTACGGGCATTGTTCTTCACGCTCTAACTATAAGATAGTCAGATTGTTAATTTTAAATTATTTGACTTATTTGGTTAATAGCTAAAAAAAATTATTTTCGCAGCAAGTTTGAGAGGGGTTGGAAGATTTTAATCTCTTGAAAAAACTAACTTTATTTAAAAAACGATAACTTAATGTATTGGACTTTAGAATTAGCATCTTACTTAGATGACGCACCTTGGCCAGCGACTAAGGACGAACTTATTGACTTTGCTATCAGAACTGGTGCACCTTTAGAGGTGGTAGAGAACCTACAGGAACTAGAAGATGATGGTGAACCGTTTGAAACAATTGAAGAAATCTGGTCTGAGTATCCCTCCACGGATGATTACTTCTTTAACCAAGACGAATTATAATAGAATTATAAATGACTTAATCAAAAGCCTCACTAGTCTACTAGTGGGGCTTTTATAGTATAGGGCGTATTACTTATAGGTAGTTCATTCCCAAGTATCCAAGGGTTTAACGTCTTCAATACATGGTAGTTAGTTCCTAATTGAGTGGCATATTCAGATATGTTTTCTACGGTGCTATCTACAGTGATATTAATAGTGGGGATGCTCCCGTAATAGTGTTTATCGTCTAAGTGATATCCATATAGCTCAGGGTTTTGCAT
>DNHN01000151.1:0-2136 GCA_003485825.1 Bacteroidota bacterium
AGAACCATAGTGTTACCAGAGGTGTCTTGTATAAATTGTGGATGTAGCGTCATGGGCTATAGTGCTGAGATTGTTTGTTTTATTTTGTGGTAGCCTAATGTCCTATCAATAAGGCGATAGACGTGTTTCTCTCCTTCGGCAGAAAGCTTTTCTATATCTTGAATCCTTGCTGCTAATGCCTTACCTAAGATTGGGTCAGAACCTCCGCTAAGGCGATCCATGGTAACGTGTAATTCATCTGCTCGTTTTTGAGCAACTTCGACTTGAGACCATTTGTGTCTCTTTCTTAGTGATGTTATTCTTTCTCCGAAAGTCATGTATAACTATTGTAAGTGACCTTAAATAGTAAGGTTTAACAAAGATACAGCACTTTTTATTCTAAAAAAACAACCAGGGTCGTGTGCACATAAAACACTCAACTCCATCAACGCCCCTTGCAGGAGAAGTTGATGGTATACACCTCGTTAGCTCGTAAACACGATTATATTCAGGGAATTTCAACACCGTCAAGGTAATTACTGAGTAGAGCCCTACTATTTCCGCAGTTCGAAGTTGGTTCCAAGATATACTTTACGTACCATTTCATCATCTGCCAACTCTTGAGGAGTTCCTTTCTTGAGTAATCTCCCTTCGAAGAGTAGGTAGGCTCTATCTACCAAGTTAAGCGTAGCCTGCACATCATGATCTGTGATAAGTACGCCTATATTTTTAGTCACTAGCTTCTGTACTATTTCTTGTATATCCTCTACAGCGATAGGGTCTACCCCTGCAAATGGCTCATCCAGCAATACAAACTTAGGATCTGTAGCCAGTGCACGCGCTATCTCGCATCTTCTACGTTCTCCACCACTGAGAACCTTACCTAGATTTTTTCGTACTTTTTCTAATCCGAATTCAGCAATTAAAGACTCCGTCTTATCCCGCTGCTCCTCTTTATCCTTATTCGTCATCTCTAGTACCGCACGTATATTATCTTCTACGGTGAGGTCCCGAAATACAGAAGCTTCTTGAGGCAAGTAGCCTACCCCTTTTTTAGCACGCTGATACATGGCCTTTCCTGTAATCTTTTCATCATCCAAGTAGACTTCTCCCGAGTCTGGCTGGACCAAGCCTACTACCATGTAGAAAGTCGTGGTTTTACCTGCACCATTTGGGCCTAGCAGTCCTACGATTTCTCCTTGCTCCACTTCCAGAGACATGTCATTTACTACCTTCCGTTTTTTGTACTGTTTTACTAGATTTTCTGCTCTTAGCCGCATCTTGTTTCAAAAGTAGCACACTAATAGATAAGTAATATTCGTTTTCAAGTATATTTGTCCAATTATTAGAATAACAAGATGAAAAAACTTTTAATAGCAATAACACTTCTAGCTGTATTACCGATGAGTAGCAATGCTCAGAACTGGCTTACCTTGAAAGGTGGCGGAGGTATAGGCACCACCTTAGGTAACACCAATGACGTAAATGCAGGCTTGGCAACAAGTTTTGGCTTAGGATACAAACACCAGATTTCTAAGCGAATGATGCTGGAAGGTGACATTCTATTGGATGGAAGAGCTATGGAGTATTTCACAGGCACTTTTGACGCAGATAGTTTACCAATCTATTTTGATGGAGGAGGTTCATTTATACAAATACCTATCACGCTGCAGTACATGATACCTTTCAAGAAAAAAGAGCTTATCCCTTACAGAATGGGACAACCTAAGTCGTATTGGTTTATAGAAGGTGGACCGCACTTTGCCTACGGAACAAGCGTAACGGCTTTCTATGACCCGGAAATACTAGCCCTATGGTCAGATCCAGAAGGAGATGCATTTACCACAGAAGAACTTACACCAAGAACTATAGATATAGGTCTTACAGCAGGTATAGGCGTAAACTTCAGCTTAGGCTCCGAGGGAAAATCAAGACTTATCGTAGGAACGAGAGCCAATTATGGCTTACTCAATATCTACAAAGACAGTAGACTAGGAAC
The DNA here is from genome assembly GCA_003485825.1 of Bacteroidota bacterium. Taxonomy (GTDB): domain Bacteria; phylum Bacteroidota; class Bacteroidia; order NS11-12g; family UBA9320; genus UBA9320. The sequence goes on from DNHN01000151.1 coordinate 1,979, forward strand.
ATCCAACAACTTTTCTGCTGTGGGTTATTTAGCTGTAGACTTTAGCCTAACCAAAAGAAAGCATATCAGACATCGCTGGTAGTTCGTACATCTTTCAGCATAAGCTGAATACTTGTAGTACCACGAAAGACATTTTCATTAATCTGAAAGCAGGCTTC
>DNHN01000151.1:2167-2530 GCA_003485825.1 Bacteroidota bacterium
AAAGAGTCTGCTTTTTTGATGGCTTCTAGTTTCTCCGCCATCCCAAAACCTACCGCTGCCAGTGAATCATTGGATCGTTTTACATTCAGTCGAATGTGCTCTGCCGTCTTCCCTATTATTTTACCTGTACCATCATCTCGTAGCCCCGTAGCATAGAATACAGGAGTCATATTTGCAGGACCAAAAGGGGCCATCTTATTTACAATACTCAGCATCTTAGCATCTACGGAAGCAATATCCATCTCTGCATCATAATAGACCTTGGGGGTAAGCATCTCCTCGTCCAGCATTTCCTCCCCTACTTTTTCAAATGCTTCGCGAAAGGCATCCAAGTTTTCGGCCTTCATCGTCATACCCGCCGCG
>DNHN01000038.1 GCA_003485825.1 Bacteroidota bacterium
CATACCTGCTACTAGGTTGTTTAGTGTAGATACTGGCTGACTTTGTGCCCCATTTTCGTACACTCCGTGTATTTGCAAACCGCCGAAACTTCCCATGGCACCATTTGCAGCTGTGTCTAGGATATGAACGCCAGGTCTATATCCACCATTTACTGATCCTGAAGCCACTTCTGTAAGTCCACCATCATGCATTACTACGCCTACTGTGGTAATCGTCTGCCCATCATAAGAACTGAGATCTTTACAGTTAGCCAAATCAGTCGCACTAACAAATTGAATATCCGATACAGCTACTGTTGTTTGAGCTTGTGTAAACAGGATAGAAAATAATCCTAAAGTTAAAACTAGTACTTGTTTTTTCATTGTATATTTATTTTAAAATCTTTATTTAATAATGGCAAACTTGCTTTTATAGAGCTTGCCTGTGTCTAAGTCTTTTACGGTAAAAATGTATACTCCTCTTGCGATTATCTGCGTATTTTCAGTGAGTAAATCCCACGCATGTTCTCCTCCACTATATACATTCTGAGCTGGATCCTCTGCGCCAAAGGTTTGACTCCAGCGAATATCGCTTCCATCGTATTGTGCATTATGTGTAATCTGATCTAGGAAGTCTCCGGCAGCTGTAAATACTGTAATCTCACAATTAGCCGGCAGATTTGCGAAGTACAATTTACGACTCTGCTCTTGGAAAGTGCTTGTCCCTTCCCAACTGGCACCTGCATAGTATGGATTTGGATATGCGAAAGGACTGTTGGTTTTCAGATTCTCATTCACAGGTTTACCAGCGAATGCTCTGAAATTATTAGCCAAACTGCTACTCTCTAAACTCTCTAAGTTACTCTCCTCATTACCTCTATCAAATGCCGTAACGGAGATCGCATACTGCCATCCATTGAGCACATTGTCTATCGTAAATTTATAGGTATACTCTGTATCATCTCCTTCAAATTTAACCGGATCAGCTAACCTCACTGGTGCAAAGCCTGTCTCGTAATTATAGCCATTCCCTTTGATATCGTACTCCGCTATTTTTACTAAGTCACGCTGTAAGTTGGGCACATTGGTCACATCAAAACCGAGCTTGGTCATATACAGTCTGTAACCTTCAAAATCCTTAAGTTGACTAATTGGGTCAATGCTTTCTTCTGCGTTGGCAGCCCAAAAAACATCAATTTTATTTTCAGAAGTCACTACCTTAGTCTTTGGTATCTCAGGAGGAGCTGGCAAAATAAATCGTGTAATTACTCCATCTCCATCTATGTCTTCTCCTTGATCCAAGATTCCGTTAAAATTAACATCCTCGCCTTTGTAGGCCGTTTGAGCCCAATCGGCATTCGCTAAAAATATACTCCGCTGAACCTTATTGTTATCACTGTTTGGATTCCCATCTTCCCTCTTTTTTCCAAAAATAAATGCATAGCTCACTTTAATTTTATCTCCGGGCTGCACATCATTAAACGGGCCTACAGAAACTAAGTCTGAACGATTTCCAGCATCATTTATCTGTGATTGATAGCTTCTTGTTCCGCAGTTACTGTTTGTGGTATTATCGGCACCCCAACACGGATGATCATTCAATCCACGAGTCATTTTCTGATACCGCGTATTGTCGTTTGTGGGCTGAAAATAAATCGGATCTGACGTACTATTAAACTGCCAAGCATTGTAATGCGCATTGAAACGAGGATTTGCTTCGGGATGCTGAAACCCAAACTTATCTTCTGCTCCTAGGAATTTTTGTCCTACATAACTATTAGTAAAACCCACGTCACCTGAGTTATCATAGCAGTATGCCATGTTTAGACTATCCAAGTACCCATTCCCCCCTTTGTTATAGAAAGCTGCTCCTCCACTCCCTGCTGGAGTCACGTTAATATTACGCACAACCGTATTGGCCCAAAGTCCAAAAAAAGCACTATCTATGATATTGGTTCCTGTATTTTCTATCTCGAAATCGAGTATCACGAAAAAATCGCTAAAACTGTAGTTCCAATTATACGTACGTGCATTTACCGTCACGTAAAGTGGATTTATGTGTCCGCCAATCTGTGTCTGTGTACCGGGTACTTGGAAATTCTTATCTGAAAACTTCGATACAAAGTCTTGGTGCGACACTGCATCTGGACTGTAAAACGGACTGTTGCGAAGCGAAGACTGCTCTACTAATAAGTCGCCTTCTTCTGCATAAAACTCAAAACCAGCTGAACCGGTACTGTACCCTTGCGGAGCATCTACCGACGCTGTACTCACTGCTACGTTACTTCCGTTGATAAGCCCCCCAAACCAGATACCACTTTCGAAAACGTGTTCTACTCCACTACCTGCAGGATACTCACCACTGGGATTTCCACTTCCGTCTCTGTATCCTCTAAACGCATTTCCGTATGTGCCAGAATTAGACACATTCAGTCTTACATTAGATGAATTGGTAGTTTTTTCATTGAATGTTTGTGCGGATGCACATAAACCTATGATTAGGAAAGTCGCGAATACGATGTACTTCATCAGTAAATAAGGACTGCAAATATAACGTGACTTGCGCGGTCTAACGTTAACTAATCTTAAAATTTGGGCTTGGGTTTGGTCACAAAAACTGACTTGATGTAATTTGGTTCATAATACGCAAGGTCCACCATCTCTTTATTCTTCCATTTAAGTAGCGCTTCTGCCAGTAAATCTTTGGCATAAATGCCTGAAAATAAATGATGTAAAACATCGCTTGGAGAAAACTCTTCCACCCATTTAGCTGCACCAGACCCACAAGCTACAGTTTGCCCGTGTACATAATCCACAGCAAGTTGTTCATCTATTGTGACAAACTGCTCCTCTACCACGGTATCTAGCTTTTTACCAAAAACACCAAGGTAAGCATCCATCCTGCGTGCATCTATCAGTGAAATCACTCTGTCTGCATCTGGGTACTTCCTCAATGCTTCAGAAGCTTGAGCATACAACGTGGAACAAGCTATGAGCGGTAAATCTGCACCAAAACAAAGTCCTTTTGCTAAACTACAACCTATGCGTAATCCAGTGTAGGACCCAGGACCTCCTCCTATCACTACTGCATCGAGCTCGTTTATTTTATACCCAGATGTTCTCAGTACTTCATCTACATAACTCGCTAAGTAATTGGAATGTGAGTTCTTTTCTTGGATGGATTTTTCGGCAACGATTTCTGTACCATTTGACACTGCTGCAGAGCACACGTCCCCGGAGGATTCTATGAGAAGAAATTTCGGCACAACTACGCGGTAAGAGATTTCACTTTACGATACGCCCAAAACGCTTTAAACGGCACTTGCCATCTCTCTCTAAGATCTGAGAGAATGCTTATAGTATTGTCTAAAAATACCGTATCATCTTTTATCAATCCACTGATATACGCTTGATTGATATCCTGCATTTTCACAATGCGTATCCCTTCATTATGAAGGAAGGTAAGGTTCATTCTATTGAACAAGTCCAACTGCAAGTCTGAATCCACTTTTTGAAATATGGCGGTAGCCTTATCTATACTGCAACCCGTAGCTGAGGCTACTTGCTCATCCACACCGAGTACGAGTAGTTGGTTGTGAAAAATATCAAAATCTGCAGTAAGCTGATTGCCATGAGCTGCCCACGAAGCACAAAACTCTGCAAGCTCTACTTTGATGGCCATTTGCTCAATTTCTGAAAGTGGTCTATTGGCTACGTATATCCAAATACGTCCGTTTCCTGTGAGTGTTGGGAACATGATGCGAAGATAGGTTTAATCAAACTCAAGTTCAAATAGCAAATTCAAACTGAGCAGCAATTTATATACTTGATGATATGATAAACCGTGAGGAGCAAGTCACTATCGATTCATTAAAATAGTTGGTCTCTTATCACAAAAAAGCCAGCCCTCTCGAGCTAGCTTTTCTGATGATATTCTTAAATCTAGAATACTATTCCAAATCAAACCTGTCCAAGTTCATTACTTTGTACCACGCTGCTACAAAGTCGCGTACAAACCGCTCTTTAGCATCTGCACTCGCATACACTTCTGCTATAGCACGTAGCTCAGAGTGAGACCCAAAAACTAAGTCTGCTCGAGTAGCTGTCCATTTCTGCTTATCGGTTTTGCGGTCTTTACCCACAAAGTCTTCTTTGGTATCTGAAGTAGCTTCCCACTTGGTATCCATACTCAGTAGATTTACAAAAAACTCATTGCTCAGTTTATCTTTTTCTATGTCGAGCATTCCTTTTTCTGACCCGTCATAGTTAGCTCCAAGCGAACGCATACCACCCAGTAATACCGTCATTTCTGGAGCAGTAAGAGTAAGTAACTGTGCTTTGTCTACCAACAGTTCCTCCGTAGTGAGTTTATATCGGGTTTTTAGGTAGTTTCTAAATCCGTCTGCCATAGGCTCTAACAGTGCAAATGAAGCTACATCCGTCTGCTTTTGCGTAGCATCTGTTCTTCCCGCATTGAAAGGAACCTTTACGCTAACTCCTGCATTCGCAGCAGCTTTCTCCACTGCAGCACTTCCTCCCAATACAATAAGATCCGCTAGCGAAACTTGCTTCGCACCAGACTTCGCATTGAAGTCAGTTTGTATTTTCTCCAACACGCTCAATACTTTCTGCAACTGAGCAGGACTATTTACTTCCCAGTCTTTTTGTGGAGCGAGACGAATACGCGCACCATTGGCGCCACCACGCCTGTCTGACTCACGGTAAGTGGAAGCTGAAGCCCAAGCAGTAGAGACTAACTCACTAATCGTTAGACCTGAATTGAGTATTTGTGTTTTTAATGATGCGATATCTGCAGCCGTGATTTGAGCGTAATCCGCTTTTGGCAATGGATCTTGCCATATCAAATCTTCTGTAGGGGCTTCTGGCCCAATGTAGGTACTTCTTGGCCCCATATCTCGGTGCGTAA
>DNHN01000205.1 GCA_003485825.1 Bacteroidota bacterium
CATTGCCAGGTTCTGTGTTTTTAGGTTTTGTAGCAATTTTCCCATTCTTTGCTATAAAGGCAGGAGTGAATGATCAATTTGCGCAATTTTATGGAGGGACGTCACTACTCATTATGGTAGGTGTGGTTCTGGATACATTGCAGCAGGTAGAGCAGTACCTAATCATGAGACATTACGATGGTCTAATGAAGACGGGAAGAATAAAAGGTAGGTCTTCAGTTGGAGGAGCTATTACAGGTTAAGTTTGGATAAGAGAATAAAAAAATTAATTTTGCAGCCCTTTAAAAAATGGCAAAACAGCAAGCAATAAAACAAGACGGAGTAATCACAGAGGCATTGTCAAATGCGATGTTCCGAGTGAAACTTCAAAATGGTCACCAGATAGTTGCGACTATCAGTGGTAAGATGAGGATGTACTATATCCGCATCCTTCCAGGTGATAAAGTGCAGGTTGAGATGTCACCATACGATTTGACCAGGGGTAGAATAAGTTATAGATATAAGTAACAGAATGAAAGTTAGAACATCAGTTAAGAAAAGATCTAGCGATTGTATAATCGTGAAGCGTAAAGGACGTATCTACGTCATCAATAAGAAAAATCCAAGATTTAAGCAAAGACAAGGATAATTATGGCACGTATTGCAGGAATAGATTTACCGAAAGGTAAAAGAGGTGTTATAGGTCTGACCTATATACATGGTGTAGGAGACAGTAGAGCTTCTCACATTTTAGCGGAAGCTAAAGTAAGCGAGGACAAATTAGTACAAGACTGGTCAGATGCTGACATAGCTGGTATTCGTGAGGTGATAGGTAATGAGTTTAAGGTAGAAGGTGAACTTAGATCTGAAACTCAAATGAATATCAAACGTCTTATGGATATTGGATGTTACAGAGGTCTTAGACATCGTAAAGGTCTTCCATTAAGAGGACAACGTACTAAGAATAATGCCCGTACTAGAAAGGGTAAGAAAAAAACAATGGCTAATAAGAAAAAAGCACCTAAATAAGTAGATCATGGCAGGTAGTAAAAAATCAATTAAGAAAAGAAAAGTAAATGTCGATGCGAATGGTTTTGCGTACGTAAAATCAACGTTCAACAACATTATCGTTTCTATTACCAACAGTCAGGGACAAGTGATCTCTTGGAGTAGTGCTGGTAAGATGGGATTCCGTGGTTCTAAGAAGAACACTCCATATGCAGCTCAAGTAGCAGCTCAGGATTGTGCTAAGGTAGCTGTGGACTTAGGTCTTAAGAAAATAGAGGTTCTTGTAAAAGGACCAGGTGCAGGTAGAGAGTCAGCTATCCGTACTTTAAATCAAGCAGGATTAGAGGTTTCAGCTATTAGAGATGTTACTCCATTACCACATAATGGATGTAGACCTCCTAAGAGAAGAAGAGTGTAATTTTAGGCTTAATTATAGTATCATAAAGAAGAAATACAATGGCAAGATATAGAGGACCCAAGGCAAAAATTGCACGTAAGTTTAAAGAACCAATTTTTGGCCCATCTAAGGCTTTAGAAAAGAAGAATTATCCTCCAGGACAGCATGGAAATGCTAGAAGAAGAGGAAAGAAATCTGAGTATGCAATGCAGTTAGCTGAGAAGCAAAAAGCAAAGTACACTTACGGATTATTGGAGAAACAATTTGCACTTACTTTTGGAAGAGCTGATCGTAAAAAAGGTGTAACTGGTGAAAACTTATTGAAGTTTTTGGAAGCGCGTTTAGATAACACTGTATTCAGATTAGGAATTGCTCCTACTAGAAGAAGTGCTAGACAGCTTGTAGGTCACAGACACGTGTTGGTTAACGGAGTAATCACAAATATTCCTTCATACCAACTTAAACCAGGTGATGTTATTGAGGTAAGAGAAAAATCTAAATCATTAGAACTTATTGCAGATTCACTTTCTGCAGGTAGAAGTTTTAATTGGTTAGAATGGAACTCTGATGAATATAAAGGTACTTTCCTTAATTATCCTGAAAGAGAATCAATTCCTGAAAACATCAAGGAACAATTAATAGTAGAACTTTACTCTAAGTAAAAATATGGCGATATTAGATTTTCAACAACCTGACAAGGTTATAATGCATAAAGAAACAGCCGATTATGGTCTGTTTGAATTTAGTCCTTTAGAAAGAGGTTACGGCGTTACTGTAGGTAATGCTATGAGAAGAATCTTACTTTCTTCATTAGAAGGTTGGGCGATTACTTCTATTCGTATACCTGGAGCTGATCACGAGTTTTCTACCATCAAAGGTGTTTTAGAAGATGTTACTGAAATCATACTTAACTTAAAGCAAGTTAGATTTAAGAAGCTTATTGATTCTAATGACAGTGAAAAAATATTTGTTTCTTTAAAAGGAAAAGAAGACTTTAAAGCAGGTGAAATTGCTAGATACACGAATGCTTTCGAAATACTTAATCCTGATTTTGTGATTTGTAGTATGGAGCCGTATGTAAATCTAGAAATCGAACTTACTATAGAGAAAGGTAGAGGTTATGTTCCTGCTGAAGAAAATGTTCAGGAAAATGCTCCTATCGGAGAGATAGCTATAGATTCTATCTTTACTCCAATCAAAAACGTGAAGTATCACGTAGAAGATTTCCGTGTAGAGCAAAAAACGGATTATGAGAAATTGGTTTTTGAAGTAAAGACTGATGGATCA
>DNHN01000350.1 GCA_003485825.1 Bacteroidota bacterium
ACAGCTACGAGCGTATACTCTTCTCCAAACATATCTCCGTTCTCATTTACAAACGCAAGTCTATCCACGTCTGGATCAACGGTGATACCTAAGTTCGCTTGATTTTTAACTACCGCAGCAGATAAATCCTTCAAATTCTCTGGAAGCGGCTCCGGATTATGTGGAAAATGGCCGGTAGGCTCGCAGTATAGTTCTATAATATTTGCAACCCCTAGCTTCCGTAGAAGAGCTGGAACAGCTATACCTCCTGAAGAGTTTACTGCATCTACTACAACTGTCAGGTTCTTTGCTTTAATGGCATCTACATCTACCATATCTAGCTTTAGTATCTCATCAATATGCCAATCTATATATCCATCTTTTCGCTCATAGCTTCCTATTTTATCAATCTCAGCGTAGCTAAAATCCGAGTTTTGTACCCGTTTGATTATTTCCTCACCTTGCTCGGCAGATATAAACTCTCCCTGGTCATTTAGCAGCTTCAACGCATTCCACTGCTTTGGATTATGACTAGCAGTTAAGATAATTCCCCCCGCCGCTTTTTCATTGACTACAGCCATTTCTACTGTAGGTGTAGTAGACAAGTCCAGGTCTATTACGTGCACACCTTTACTTATTAGTGTACCGCATACCAATTGGTTTACCATATGCCCAGACAATCTAGCATCACGGCCTACCACTACTTTTTTATTCTCTCCGGTAATTATTACATCCGCAAAAGCTGTGGTGTATTTTACAACATCAATAGGTGTAAGAGATTCATCCTCTTTACCTCCTATAGTTCCTCTTATACCTGATATGGATTTGATTAGTGTCATCTTTATGTATATCGTCTGCAAAAGAACATTGATTTTCTGCTATTTATCATTAAAACACAAGAAACATACCCCCCGATGTAGTGTGGAATACTCAAATTGGTGTACACTTTCAGCTTCGTACACAGTGCATTTTTGCTTTTGTTACTGAACTATATATTGTTTTTCAAGTTATTGTTGCTACACCCACTGAACGTCTTGCAAGAAGTACTTACAGTTGGCTCTACTTACCCTATTTAACAATAAACTTCAAATTATAGATTAATTTTGAGCAATGAATAAATCACTTTATGCACTAGTCATCTTACTAAGCATAGTATCGTGCAATGAAACTAAGGTAAACTCATTTACCGTTGCGTTTTACAATGTTGAAAATCTCTTTGATACCAACGATGACCCAAGTACATATGATGAGCAATTTACTCCAGCTGGTGATAAAAAATGGGATACCGAAAAGTACAAGACAAAACTCAGTAACTTAGCCAAGGTTATAAGCGATATAAGTGAAGGTAGGGCTCCTTCCTTTTTAGGAGTATGCGAGATCGAAAACCGAACAGTCTTAGCCGACCTAGCTGCAGAAGGTCTATTGAAAGATGCACATTATAAAATAGCCCATATAGAGTCTCCAGATGAAAGAGGAATAGACGTAGCATTTTTATATGACTCGCGGTTATTCTCCATTACTAATCAAGAAGTAACACAACCCGATTTATCTATGTTTAACGATAAGACGAGAGACATACTTCATATAGACGGCACATTAATCACTGGCGATCGTATTCATTTTATCATAAACCACTGGCCGAGCAGAGGTGGAGGTCAGAGAGAATCTGAACCTAAACGCATACAAGCTGCAAAAGCACTTGCTAGCATTAAAGACCACATCTATAGCCAGGAGCCAGAAGCCATCATTATTGTAATGGGAGACTTCAATGATGAACCCAGTAACAACAGTATATCCAAAACCTTAAGTGTAAGTTGTGCGTCAACTGCTACAGCTCCTAAACAACTTTTCAATACATTTTGCGACTTAGAAAAACAAGACAAAGGAAGCTATAAGTATCGGGATCATTGGGATATGCTCGATCAAATTATGGTATCAAAAAGTCTAGTAAGTGAAACCTCAAAACTCTATTTTATTACTGGATCTGAAGCCATTAAAAGTGATGATTGGATGCAGCAGCACGGTAATAAATATGAGGGATCTCCACTGCGCACATTTGGTGGACCGAACTATCTTGCTGGATACAGTGATCACTTTCCAGTTTCTATTCAAATAGGTTTACGGCCATAGGTCAAGAAAAGCAGTCCAGTTGTTCATATCGCGTTAATAAACGCTTATAATCAATAACGTTCAAAAAACTATACATTTGTGTTGCAAAACGGCCTATCGCTACTTACTCCGGTGAGTAGAGGAAAGTCCGGGCAACGTAGGGCAGTGTACCTCTAGAAATAGTGGGTATCCGTGTAGGAATGCACAGATAACAGAAAGGGTAGCAGAAAATAACCGCTCCGAGTAATCGTGAGTAAGGGTGAAAAAGTGAGGTAAGAGCTCACACGCTCGAGTGGTAACACTCGTTTGGTACAAACCTTGCACGTTGTAATACCAAGTAAACTGCAGGCTGAGGGCGGCTCGTCCGATTTTCGCTTAGGTGAGAAACTGCAGAGGGTAGGTAGCTTAGATAAATGATGGGCTCCTCGCTTCGGCGAGTAGACAGAACCCGGCTTACAGTTTTGCATTTTTTTAGAACGAATAACAGAAACAACTAGACAACTATGGCAAGAATACTAATAGTAGATGATGAGCAAAGTATACGCGAGACGCTGCGTGAGATTCTAGACTACGAAGGCTATGAGATAGAAGAAGCAGAAGATGGTGAAAAAGCCCTTTCACTTATTAAAAAATTCAACTACGACGTAGTACTGGCAGATATCAAAATGCCTAAACTTGACGGTCTTGAATTATTAGAGAAATCTAAAGAAATAGCTCCTGAGCTTCCTTTTATTATGATTTCTGGTCATGGTACCACGGAGACCGCTGTAGAAGCTACTAAAAAAGGTGCCTTTGATTTCATAAACAAACCACCAGACCTTAATAAACTACTGATTACCGTCAGAAATGCAGTAGATAAAAACAGCTTGGTTATTGAAACTAAGGTACTGAAGCGGCAGATTACCAAAACACGCGAAATCGTAGGTGATTCACCCAGTATAAAAAAAATAAAAAAGACAATAGAGAAAGTAGCTCCTACAGATGCTAGAGTCATGATTACAGGTGAAAATGGTACAGGTAAAGAGCTTGTGGCTAGGTGGATACACGAACAAAGTAACAGAGCAGATAAACCACTGATAGAGGTTAACTGTGCGGCTATTCCTGGAGAGCTAATAGAAAGTGAACTCTTCGGTCATGAGAAAGGTTCTTTTACCTCAGCAATAAAGCAAAAGCTAGGTAAATTTGAAAAAGCACAAGGTGGCACCTTATTCTTAGACGAAATAGGCGATATGAGCTTATCGGCTCAAGCAAAAGTCCTTCGCGCATTACAAGAGAATAAAATAACACGTGTAGGAGGCGAAAAAGACATCAATGTAGATGTACGTATCATCGCTGCAACAAACAAAGACTTGATGCAAGAAATAGCTGATGGCAATTTCCGAGAGGATTTATACCACCGTATTTCAGTAATCGTCATCCACGTTCCTACGCTCAATGAGCGAGTGAGCGATATCCCTATCCTAGCCGACCGCTTTATGCAAGAGATTTGCCAAGACAATGGAGTCAATAAAAAGCAATTTACTGCAGGGGCTATGGATGCCCTCAAAAACATCTACTGGAGTGGTAACATCCGTGAACTTCGTAACATCATTGAACGACTTATCATCCTCTGTGACGCTAAAATCACTGAAGATGATGTCCAGCTATATGCCAATAATGGTAAGAAAAAACCAGGGACCATCGATGCTATCACAGAATTTAGCAGATTCCAAGAATTCAAAGACTACGCTGAACGCATGTTTATTGATGCTAAGTTAAAAAAGAACAACTGGAACGTAGCCAAAACTGCAGCTGAGATAGATATACAAAGAAGTCATCTTTACAATAAGATTGACAAATTTGATCTAAAGCGAGATAAAAAATGATCGGAAAAGATGTAGCCTTAGCCGCATCACTGCTACAAGAAGGAAAATTAGTAGCCATACCGACTGAAACCGTCTATGGCTTGGGAGCGAATGCATTAGATACCCATGCGATATCGTCTATATACTCCGTCAAAAACAGACCTACGTTTAATCCGCTTATTCTTCATTTTTCGAGTTGGGAAGCTGCTCAGCCCTACGTACAAGATGTGCCTAAAGAGATAGCTGAACTTGCTGCGATATTTTGTCCAGGATCGCTAAGCTTTTTACTGCCTAAAACAGACTTGGTACCCGATATAGTCACCGCGGGTTCTGACAAAGTAGTAGTTCGCGTACCCAATCACCCTCTTACTTTAGACCTACTATCACATTTAGATTTCCCACTCGCCGCACCCAGTGCCAATGTCTCTAACACCGTAAGTCCTACTACTGCAGAACATGTAGAACTATCCATAGGTCCTAACATTAGCTATATACTCGACGGAGGCAACAGCAACGTCGGATTGGAAAGTACGATTATGGAATGTGTGAACGGGGAAATAATCATCCTAAGAGAAGGAGGTGTCTCCAAAGAAGAATTAGCAGCGAACACGGAACTAGCAGTAAAAAGCTATTCCGGAAATACCATTTCGACACCAGGACAGCTGGGCAAGCATTATGCTACTCGAAAGCCATTAGTAATAGTCAAAGACCTGAAGACTTACCTAGCTTCGGGCAAAGTAGACTGTACGGTGTTGGCTTTTGATGAATCTGTAGAAGGAGAAAATTGCATCTACCTATCGAGAAGCTATGATTTAAATGAGATTGCCAGTAACCTATTTGCAGCCATGAGACTCGCAGATACGCATACTACTTCACACATTGCAGTAGCACAAATAAAAGAAGAAGGAATAGGTCGAGCAATAGCTGACAGGCTTAGAAGAGCTAGCACGAAGTAAAGTATTACAGCTCCTGTACTTCATCCATACCCGCCAAATACGAACATCGACTGCATAAAAAAAGTCTCTCCGTTTGG
>DNHN01000042.1 GCA_003485825.1 Bacteroidota bacterium
AGCTCAGGCAACATTATCTATGTCAAATATTCAACGTTGGCTAGAGATGTGAAAGTGGGAGAGCGAGTGCTTTTAGACGACGGTAAATTGGAGCTAGAGTTCACGAAAAGAATAGATAATAGCACCGTAGAAGCAGTAGTTATTAATGGGGGCTACTTGAGCTCTAACAAGGGATTTAATCTTCCTTCATCTGATATGTCTGTAGCGAGTCTTACTCCAAAAGACAAGAAAGACTTAGAATTTATCATGAAACATGATTTTGATTGGGTTGCTTTGTCATTTGTAAGGGAAGAGAAGGATATTATAGAGCTGAGAGATATCTTGACCAAAAACAACTGCCAAGCGCACATAGTAGCCAAGATAGAGAAGCCACAAGCAGTAGAAAATATAGATGCAATAATAGCAGCTACAGATGCTATCATGGTAGCACGTGGCGATCTAGGTGTAGAGATGCCTATGGAACAAGTACCTATGATACAGAAGCGCATAGTTTTTAAATGTATCGAAGCTTCTACACCCGTAATCATAGCTACTCAAATGATGGAAAGCATGATTACATCACCTACCCCTACTAGAGCTGAGGCTAATGATGTAGCCAATGCTGTAATGGACGGTGCAGATGCTGTGATGCTAAGTGCCGAAACCTCAGTGGGTGAGTATCCTTTGAAAGCTGTGCAAGCTGTAGCACGTATCCTCGGAAGTACGGAACTTGGATGGAATGTCTACAATAAATTCAAGAAACCAGATCCTACTTCACTTTCTTTTATAAGTGATAGGATATGTTATGCTTCAGTAAGTATGAGTGAAGGTCTAAGTGCCAAAGCAATCATCAGTATGACACAGACTGGATATACCGCATACAAAATAGCTAGTGGTAGACCAAATTGTGATATATTTATTTTCACATCGAACAAAAAATTACTGACTAGACTGAGTTTAGTTTGGAATGTAAGAGCATTTTTCTATGATAAGAAAACCAATACGGATGAGACGGTGCGAGATGTGATAACAGTGCTAAAATCTAAAGATTTGCTCAAAGACGGAGATGTAGTGATAAATACTGCTGCAATGCCGGTAATAGAAAATAGAAAAACAAACGCTATTAAGATTAGTACTGTAGGAGAGTGATGGAAGATATAGGAATAGTAAATAAAGTAGCTCAAAGTGGCATCGTAACCATAGACTTGGAGGATATAATTCCTGAAAGAGAGGAGGCGCATATTGATATTAAAGAGCAGCTATTCCAGGGCTTGATATTAAAGGAAAAAGACTTTAGAGCGTGGGTGAAAGAAAATGATTGGTCAGCGTATGCTGATAAGGACGTGGCACTCTATTGCTCTGCAGATGCAGTGGTGCCCACATGGGGGTATATGCTTATTTCTTCGGCGCTAAGAGATGCTACTGCTAACGTCTTTTTTACCCCGCCGGAAAATCTGAATGCCATGGTAGTTGAAAGGGCTCTTGTAGATTTAGACCCTAGTGATTATGAAGATAAACGTGTAGTTATAAAAGGATGTGGCGATAGGGAAATAAGTAATCATGCATATGTAGTGCTTACAAGTAAACTAGTACCTTTTGCGAAGTCTGTGATGTTCGGAGAGCCATGTAGCACTGTTCCAGTGTATAAAAAACGCAAATAAAAAGCCTTTCTATAAAACAGAAAGGCTACCTATTGTTTAAGTTCTTTAGTTAGTATTTACTAATCTCGTCTAGCGCATCAAAGGACATATTTCTGACCCCGTCCAAGTATTGGGAAACGAAAGCATCTTCTATTCCTAGCTTTTTTATGTCATTGCTGAATTGAATGGCATCCATTAAGTTATCGAAATGTCCTATTACATATCGTTTTGCACCATCTACTTCTTCAGCCTTTATGGTTTTGAGTTTCTCATTGAACGATACTAGGTCAAGGTACTGGTAGTACCCCATCTGCACTTGATAAACTGTCCCCATAGGAACTTTAGTAGAAGGCATAGCGCTTTTTAGCTTGGCATATTGAGCTTCTAAAGCAGCTAACTTGTCTGCTAAATCCTTTTTTTCTGCTCTTAATTTTTCCATTTCAGCTAGCTTCGCTTTGAGCTCAGCTACCTCATCAGATAACTCGCTAACTTCCGTTCTGTGCTTGTTTTGCATTTTGACCCATTTTACAGGATCTTTTTTATACGTTTTAATCTCTTTTTTGAGGGCTCTTTTTTCTTTTCTGCTAAGTGACTGAGCCTCTGCTGTAGATATACTGAAGACAAATACAATAGCAAGGACTGCAAATACAATGTTTTTCATTTATTCTTTATTTTTCTTAAATTTATTTGGAGCGAAATTATGGAAATGCTTAGGATCTTGTGCCCAAAAGATTTACGAATAATCTACCTTTGCATACTTTAGAATACACATCATGGAATACAGAATAGAAAGAGACAGCATTGGAGAGGTAAAAGTACCTGCAGAGAAGTACTGGGCAGCACAGACTCAAAGGTCTTTGGAAAACTTTAAAATAGGGAACCAAAAGATGCCAATAGAAATTATCAGAGCATTTGGCGTGTTAAAAAAATGTGCAGCTATGACCAATGCCGAGCTCGGTGTCCTTTCTCAAGAAAAAGCAGATTTAATTTCAGATGTATGTGATGAGATCATTGACGGTAAGCTAGATGATCAATTCCCACTCGTGATATGGCAGACAGGCTCTGGTACTCAGAGTAATATGAATGTAAACGAGGTAATTGCCAATAGAGGACATGTACTTCAAGGGGGTAAATTGTCAGATGAGAATAAAGTACTTCATCCTAATGATGATGTGAATAAGTCCCAGAGTAGCAATGATACTTTTCCTACGGCGATGAGTATAGCAGTGTACAAGCAAATGATTGATTTTGCGATCCCTGGTCTTCAAGTATTGAAGGATACTTTCAAGAAGAAAGCACGTGAGTTTAAGGATATCGTAAAAATAGGACGTACGCATTTTATGGATGCTACTCCACTCACGCTTGGCCAAGAGTTTAGTGGATATAGACGCCAATTGGAGATGAGTATTATCGCTATTGAAAATGCGATGACTGGTGCTCAGGAGATAGCTCTTGGCGGTACTGCTGTAGGTACGGGGCTGAATACACCAAAAGGATATGACGTAATGGTAGCTGCTAAAATTGCTGCAGAAATGGCAATGCCATTCCGTACGGCAGAAAACAAATTTGAAGCACTGGCTGCACACGATGCCATGGTAGAGCTGCACGGAGCGCTAAAAAGAGCCGCGGTAAGCTGTATGAAAATAGGAAACGATATCCGTATGCTAAGTTCTGGACCAAGAAGTGGCATAGGAGAAATTATCATCCCAAGCAACGAGCCAGGTTCGAGCATAATGCCGGGCAAAGTTAATCCTACACAGTGTGAGGCACTTACTATGGTATGTGCTCAGGTGATGGGAAACGATGTAGCAGTGACAATAGGAGGTAGTAATGGACACTTTGAGCTCAATGTTTTCAAGCCACTTATAGCAGCCAATGTATTGCAAAGTGCAAGAATTTTAGGCCAAGCTTGTCTTTCTTTTAATGACAACTGTGTGGTGGGTATAGAACCTAATTATGCAGAAATTCAAAATAAACTAGACAGCTCACTCATGCTAGTGACTGCCCTTAATACACATATAGGCTATGACAAGGCGGCTAAAATAGCGAAGAAAGCATATGCTGAGAACTCTACGCTCAAAGAAGCAGGGGTAGCTCTTGGATACATGACTGCAGAGCAGTTTGATGAGTGGGTAGTACCTACAGATATGTGTGGAGATATGGAACTTGGGTTTTAATCCATGAGTACTAAACTAAAGCCATTCAGGCTAAAAACAATCGGTAAATACACCGATAATAAAGACCTAAAGGTATTGGATATAGGCTCGGGTAGTCACTCGAGCAGTATTACCAAGAAGTGGTGGCCAAACTGCCACTATACCGGTGTAGATAGAGATGTGAGCTATGATAATACGGAGGAAGATGTTCAGAATATGGATGAATTCTTTCAGTTAGATCTCACAGCGTTAGACTACAGTCAAATACCAGATGAGACTTATGATGTGATTATCATGAGTCATGTGATAGAGCACTTGTATAACGGAGACAAAGTACTTCCTCTGTTATTCAAAAAGCTTAAAAAAGGAGGGCTGTTCTACATAGAGTTTCCGTGTGAAGCGAGTGCTAGCTTCCCGAGTAAGAAGGAAACATTAAATTTCTTTGATGATGATACACACGTGCGTATTTGGTCTATCAAGGAAGTAGCTAATATCTTTATGAATGGAGGTTTCAACGTAAAAATGGCCGGTAAAAATAGAAGCTGGATCAACATTGCTCTAATGCCTATCAAGATTCCTTTGCAACTACTTACCAAAAGGTATGTTCGTGGCGGTGTGTACTGGGATTGGTACGGATTTGCTGACTATTTGATTGCTGAGAAGGGATAGATTTACTAATCTCAAAGGGATTACATATCCCTAGTTATAATAATTCGATGCTATTTGACCCCTGTGGGGTCGCACGGTTGTTTGGTGTTTACTTAGTTATAGGTATTTGAACCCGATGGGTTTGTTTTCGTATGCCGATCAAGATTCCTTTACAACTACTTACGTGGTGATTTATACTAGGATTAGTACGGATTTGCTAATTACTTAATAGCGGAGAAAAGGTAGACTTATATGTTTAGTCTTTTACTCCATTTTTTAGGACTCTGTTTGCCGTGAAAAATGGCATAAACTAAGATAAGATTATCTTTTTCTATTACTTCATAATGAAGATAGAAAGGAAATTTTTTGGAAATTCTTCGAACGCGAATTTTATTGTATTTGGTAGGGGAGATAAGGGGTTGGTCAACTAACTTTTCTAAAGCATTGAAAGCATGTTTTTCGAAAATTAAGCCTAAATCACGACTCTTTGCACTATACCAATCACTGGCATCTCTTATGTCAATGGAAACAAGAGGACTAATGCCAAGGGTGTAACTCACTTCTTATGGTATTGAGCCTTTAAATCTGCAACGCTCAAAAAAGAATCTGGATTTTGGGCGTACTCTGTTCTTCTGGCAAGGACTTCTTTTTGTTGCCAATCGGGTATTCCCATTTCATCATCAAACTCATAGCTCAAGTCGTTATCTTTCAAAAAACTGAGTACTAAATCTTTCTCAGAATCTGATATATCAATTGTTACTTTCACTTTTTCAAAGATAGGAAATGAAAAGATAAACGACAACTACTTGCCAAAAGCTACGTGCAAGTCGGTGTATATTGTGATTTGTATGGTTTTGCTGATTATTTTATTGCTGAGAAGAGGTAGGACCCTACCAATACTATATGGATTGTACATCTGTTTTATCCATCCACGAATATTCGACCCCTCTGGGGTCGCACTGCTCTTTGGTGTTTTCTTAGTTATAGATATTTGAACCCATCGGGTTCAAAACATATTGTATTAATCACAACGTGCTTTTCCTAAAAAAACGAATAATCGTAGGCTGCGTGTCATCAAGTTTGTGCTTTTTTAGTGCATCTATTTTATAGTTAATTGTATAGTAAATCCACAGAGTCTTTCAGAAAAAGAGGAACTTCTGCCTTACAATGTGCCCGAATTTCACATAATTAAAAGAACTTTCTACCACCGTATTTGCACTCCAAGGTTAAAAATTCAGGGACATAGAACCAGATAAAGTGCGACTTCTCCGAATATATTCAATAAGGGCATACGCGCAAAAGCAGGTGCAGAAAAGTATGGCAAATAGCCAAATAATTAGTCCAGAGCTACTAGGTGTAACGAGTTACATTTTTTTTGTTAATTAGGATTACTAAAAAAGCAATGGACGTTAGAAATTCCTTGAAAAATTTTCCCTAACTCAACCCCGTAATCACACCGTTATTATCGATGTCCATACCTTCACTTGCAGGTACCGCAGGTAGTCCTGGCATACGCATCATATTCCCAAGGATTGGGATAAGGAATCCTGCTCCGGCGGCTATTTCAAACTCACGTACCGTAATTCTAAACCCTGTAGGACGACCAGTTAGCTTGTCATTATCAGAAAATGATTTTTGCGTCTTGGCCATACAGATGGGTAAATGGTCTAGACCTAGTTTAGCAATGGTTCTAAGGCCAGCCTCTGCTTTAGCAGCGTAATCCACACCATCTGCTCCGTATATTTCTTTGGCTATGGTTTCTATTTTTTCTTTTACAGGAGCGTTCCAGTCATAGAGTTGTTTGAAGTCACTTTTGCCGCTTTCTATTTCTGCTACTACCGCTTTGGCTAAATCAGCGGTTCCAGCTCCACCGTCTGCCCACCCTTTGCTTAGTACAGCTTTTACGCCTATGCTTGCACATTTTTCTATGAGCCAATCTATTTCTTCTTGGCTGTCAGTATAGAAATTATTGATGGCTACCACACGTTGCAATCCGAACTTACCCATATTTTCTATGTGCTTTTCTAGGTTTTCAAATCCGGCTTTTACTCTGTCTAGGTTAGCGTCGTTGTACTCATCTGCTGGCGAACCACCGTGATGACGAAGCGCTCTGATGGTCGCTACTATGACTACTGCTTTTGGCTTTAGGCCTGCGTATCCACATTTGATGTCTAAGAATTTCTCAGCTCCTAAGTCTGCACCGAATCCTGCTTCTGTTACTACGTAGTCAGACAGACTCATACCCATTTTGGTAGCGATGATTGTATTGGTTCCTTGAGCTATGTTCGCAAAAGGTCCACCGTGTATGATCGCTGGATTATGCTCTAGTGTCTGTACTAGATTCGGTTTGATAGCATCTTTGAGTAAAAGTGTCATGGCATTTTGTGCATTTAGATCTCTCGCATATACCGGTTTTCTATCAAAAGTGTATCCTATGAAGATGCTGCCTAGTTTCTCTTTTAAATCGTCAATGTCTTTCGCCATACACAGTATCGCCATGACCTCACTAGCTGCAGTGATGTTGAATCCATCTTGACGTGGAATACCATTTCCTGTGCCGCCTAGTCCGATAGTAATATCACGAAGAGCGCGGTCATTCATGTCTATCACGCGTTTCCAGATGATGGTCCGTGGATCTATTCCTAAGCTGCGCGTCTTGCTTTGTATGTTGTTATCTATAAGTGCACTCAGTAGATTGTTTGCTTTTTCTATTGCCCCAAAATCACCTGTAAAGTGGAGATTAATATCTTCCATAGGCACTACCTGCGAGTGACCTCCACCTGCAGCACCACCTTTTATCCCAAAAACAGGACCCAGTGATGGCTCACGAAGAACCACAACAGATTTTTTACCAATTTTATTCAAGCCTTCATTTAATCCTATAGAAACCGTGGTTTTCCCTTCACCAGCCGGAGTTGGGGTAAGTGCAGTTACTAAAATTAGATTACTCTGTGCTATTTTATCCTCATTGATGAGGTTCAAAGGCAGTTTAGCTTTATACTTACCATATTGCTCAAGGTCATTTTGGTCAATATTCAGCTTAGC
>DNHN01000023.1:0-3811 GCA_003485825.1 Bacteroidota bacterium
CTCTGGTAACACTATGGTTCTCCTTTCAGAAAAGGAATACAACTTACTGATTCAGCAAAACGAAAAACTAAACCCTGACAATGATGATTTTGTCTTAACTCAGGATCATAAAGATATACTCGACCAAAGAATGGATAGCTATGAAAATGAAGCTAATACTCACTCTTGGAGTGAAGTAAAAGAGAATATTCTTAAAAATGCCAAGTAAATATTCCCTCACTTTATTTAAAGAGGCTGAATACGAACTACAAGAGGCATTTGACCACTATCAACTAGAACTAGAAGGTCTTGGACATCGATTCTTAACTGCTTTTGAAAATCGAGTAGATTTTATTGCTAAATATCCGCTTGCATTTCCAGTGAAATATAAAGGCTTTCGACAGGCTAGGGTTTCTAAAACATTTCCATTCGTAATCATTTATACTATTGAAGATAGTACAGTACTGATTATATCTGTCTTCCATACTTCGTGCAATCCAAAGAACTGGAGTAACAGATAACTTCGCTAGTGCCAGCTTCCTCCTTTAGGCGCACAAAACTCACGAAATACACCCCATCTGGATTTACCATTTTGTACTTTCTGCTCATAGGTGAAATGTGCAATACGGTATTGAAATGCTAGTGGTAAGCTAGGATTAGAGGAGAGTTAAGAAGTTGAGGGATTTCAACGTCTCCTGCAAGGGAAGTTGATGGAGTTGAAAACCTCATCTGTCGTTTATCCATTGTAGCTCCCACATCACTGCCCAAAATATTCCTTCACCTTTTTCTGGTAGTAAGGCTGCAGATCTGGAGAGACACTGCGCAGAAGTTCTGTTTCCTTCTTTTTCTCGTCCAGGTATTTTTGGATACTTGGAGGGATAGGTCTTTGTTGGTCTTGTCCTTCATTGCTGGAGCGTTTATCATCCTGCTCTTGCTCACGCTCTGCACGCTCATGCTCACTAAGTTTTATCTCAATCTGATTCAGCTTCTGCATCGTTTGGCTATTGAGTCTCTTATTGTATAAGTCCTCCTCCAGCTGATCCATCAGGTCTTCTGTCTTTTTTAGATCTCCTAGACTACCGCCTTTGCCTTCTTTTTGGAGCTGCCCATTGAGCTCTTGCAGCTTTTTGCGGATAGCCGCTTGCTGTGCTGCCATCTCTGCAAACTCTTTGCTCCCCGGTTTTCCTTTTCCTTGCTTTTGGCCTTTTTCCAGCTCACTCATTTTTTTAGCGAGTTCTTGCTGCATTTTCTTTATCGCATTGGCATTGGGTTTCTTTTGCTTTTTACCTTTTGCATCTCCTGGCTTTTTGCATTGAGATTTGGGTTTGCCTTTATTTTGCTTTTGAGCTTTCATCTGCTGCTGCATCTGATCCAGAGACTCCGTGAGCATTAAGGCTAGATTATTATACCCCATCATAGCATATTGCTGGGTGACTATGGCATTATTTGTATATCGCTCTCCGAGGTATTCCAGTGATTTATCTAGGTTATCATTTATCTTGGCTACCTCTTCATTTACGAAAGAGGAGATCTCTGGGTTACGCTTACTCAATGCAAGGAGGGAGTCCTCTACCATCTTCGTCTCATCTTTGATTTTTCGCTGACGCTGGGCCAGTTCTATGTATTTAGGACTGTAGCGCTTATTGGCTTTGAACCCGTCTATCACACCCTCTTGGTCAAAGGATAAGAGTACCAGATTTTCGAGTATCTGTCTGAGATTATTGTAGTCTTCTTCTTGCTGCTCTTCAAAGGATTCTTCCATTTCCTGCTGCATTTGCTCAGCCATCTCTTTCATCTCTTCAGCAGCATCTTCCATACTCTCACTCGCCTCTTTATTTTTGCCTTTACCCTGTTTCTGCTGGGCATCATTCATTTTATCAGAGACCTCTTCTTGTTTCTCTTTTTGCTTACTTATATCGAGTGGAGTCTCTAGCTCCGCATTCTTTTTGTTGATGTCTTTGATGTCTTCTTTTACTTTTTCAAACTCTTCTTTGAGTTTTTCTTGCTGTTTTTCTAGCGCTTCATTTTTACCTTTTTCGTCTTCTGTTTTCTTCGCCAGTTCTTGCTGTTCTTTGGCCAATTCCTTGAGCTTGTCTATGGTTTCGTTTAGCTTTTTTTCGAGTTCCAGTTCTTTGAATAGCTCGAGCATACGATCCATCTCTTTGCTCATCTCTTTCTCATTAAACTTGAAATCGTCGAGCGCTTTCTGAAGGTCTTCTTTTCTATTCTCATCCAGTAGTTGCTGGATTTTCTCCATCAGCTTTTTGGTCTCCTCATCTAAGACTTCATCCATGAGTTCTTCCAGCCGCTTCTGCTTCTCTAGCATCTGCTCTTCTTGGGGGGTGAATTCCTGCTCCTTATTATTCTTCTCTAAATTCTTATTTACAGCACTACGTATTTTTTCTTCTAGCGCTTTCTGCTTATTGAGTAGGTCTTGTATTTTCTTCTTATCATTCCAGTCGAGATTTTTCTTTTCAGTAAGCATTCTCTCTATGCTTTCTATCTCTTTTTGTAATTCAGTGGCCTCTGCTTGAGCCCCAGCCATCGAGCTTTTTATTTCCTTATTGGCTTCTTCAGTTTGTTCTTTTATTTCTTCTGCTGAGGGTGCTTTGTAAGTGCCTAGAGCTGTTTTAGTAGGCTTGGTTCCGTTCACCTCGTCATTATCCCATACTGTGAAGTAATACTCTATTTCATCCTCTGCTTGCACACTGAGTGCGTCTAGACTCCAGTAGTGATAGAAGGTTTGACTTTCCAATCCTTTATCTATTTGGATAGGAATAGACCCTGTTTTATTCTGGTTGTCTTTGTTTTTAGTCTTGGTAAATCGGTAATGAAACTGCAGTTGACTAAAGCCATGGTCATCGGAGATCTCTCCTAAGAAATAAAACACCTTATTACTTAAGCTATCACTTTTTCGCTCTACAGCTATTTGAGGAAACTCATCTGGGATTACATTTACTTGGTAAAAGACAGAGTCTCCTTGAGCTACTTCTTTGTTTCGTGTGTGTACTTGGAGAAGTGTAGACCGCATGAATTTCTTTGAAAATTTCAGTTTATCTCTCTGAGGTATGAGTGGTTTATCCGATGTAGATAGAATCACTTCATCAATGTTTTTCGTGTCAAAACTCCAAGAAATAACGGTGCCTTGAGGTATAGTGATCTCTCCTATGTTTCGCACAGTTTCATTGGCTAGGCCAAGATAAGATGGGTAGTCTAGTGTGGCACTGTAGCCCAGGAGACTTGGCTTTAGGGAAGTAGTGAGGTCATACTCCTTGCTGCTAAATCCACCTGCCTCGAAATGTACTTTCTCCGATTTTTGGATGTTATTCATCTCATAATAAAACTGACCGGTCTGCTCACTGCGCATCTTGTAGCGTTTTTCTCCTAATACGATGTACGCATCACTTGGGATTTGGTCTCCACTAAGATGGAGAGGAATATGGATGTTTTCGTTTTGTACTGCTTTCTTATCTGCAATGTCTGTGATAAATTGAAAAGGAGCTTGTATTTCAAAGTAGGTCTGATAATTCACCACACGCACACTACTTTCTTTAAAACCAGGACTTACTAGTAGTACAAAGAGTAGTCCCAATGCAGGGAGGAGTGCATACTTGACATATTTGAGGTTATTCTTCAAAGGTACCGCCGCAGTAAAGGGGATGGGACGAAGTTCTTTAGAGCGTTGCTCTATACTGGCGAGTAGGAGGGAACTCGTGCCATTCTTGGATTCTTCTTGGAGTTGTAAGGTGTTTATTAACTTGTCCTTGACCTCCGGAAAGTGGTTTCCGATGAGTTTGGATGCCTCAGTTATGCCAAATTTTCTATTGACATT
>DNHN01000023.1:3853-6941 GCA_003485825.1 Bacteroidota bacterium
AAAGCAAATACGTAAAAAAGAGTGGTGCGTACAGTCGTACTAAACCTGCCAAAGTACTCGATGAAAGCGAGGGAAAAGAATGCCACCGCTACTAGCGATATCGCCAGTATAGCTCCTTTTAGTAGTTGGTTTTGGTAGTACTTCTTAATGAAGTGCTCCAGTTTCGCTATGAGTGTATGGTGTGCCAAATGGTTTAGGTCAGTCAAGTTATCTGTTAAACGCGAAAATAGGTTAATTGTTGCTCAGCTCAAGGGCGTCTAAAGTGAATTTAGTGTCATCCTTAGGTAGTGTCTGCTAGAATTGGTGCGTATATCTTGGATGCATCCTAAAATTAACCTGCAGAGCAATAAAAACCGTAGTTGAATGGTTATTTTTGTTCTAGTATTATGAAGAGAGCATTTGTAATTATAATGATGGCTGTTGGTTTCCTAGGAGCTACTACGCACGTAGAGCAGAAACCTGAGATAGAGTGGATGGATTTTAATACGGGCTTTGAGTTAGCTAAACAAGAAGGGAAAGTAGCGGTAATAGACTGCTATACAGACTGGTGTGGCTGGTGCAAGGTGATGGATAAAAAGACGTTTTCGGATACGGGAATCATCAGAAGGTTCAATGAGAAATACGTGGCTATAAAATTTAATCCAGAAAAGGCCGGTAAGTACAGTGTGGGCAGTGGAGACTCTCTAAGTGGGCGTCAGCTTCTCATGGCGATGTCCAATAATAAACCCAGCGGATATCCTACGTTTTTCTTTTATGTACCACAAGGTCAGAAGATGTTTCAAGTTCCTGGCTATCAAGATGTAGAAAAATTTACTGTCACTCTAGATGGGGTAGACAGATATAAAAAGACCGTGACGTCAAAAGCGCCGTAAAACACAAATTTTGGGAAGAAAAAGAAAAAAGGATCAGCAGATGCATTACGAAAATGTAGAACTGCTAGCCGCAGGTGGCGAGGGACATGCTCTCGCTAAGATAGAAGGGAAGGTAATCTTCGTAAAATATGGAGCTCCTGGAGATGTAGTAGACTTACAGGTAGTAGGAAGAAAAAAGAAATTTAGCCTTGCTAAAATCACTAAGCTACATAAAGAATCAGAACTCAGAAGAGAGCCATTCTGTGAGCATTATGGTACGTGTGGAGGCTGCAAATGGCAGCACATAGACTATCCAAGTCAGGCAAAACTTAAGGATACTTGGGCGAGAGATTGCCTCACTAGAATCGGGAAAGTAGAGGTAGAAGAGACTCTACCAATTGTAGCTGCAGAGCAATTGCAGTTTTACCGAAACAAGATGGAGTATACCTTCTCGAATAAAAGGTGGTTATACGATAACGAAACGCTAGAGGAACTCGAACATACAAATGCATTGGGTTTTCACGCTCCAGGCAGGTTCGATAAAGTGCTGGCGATAAACAAGTGCTGGCTGCAAGACGATAAAGGAAACGACATTCGGAATTTTGTATATGAATACTGCATTGCCAATGACTATACCTTCTATGACCTAAAAGATCATACTGGGCTGATGCGTAATCTGATGCTTCGCAATACCAAAGCGGGTGACTGGATGATAAATGTAATCTTTGCTAAGAAGGAAGATGATAAAATCGAACGTTTACTGAAAGCCATACAGGAGGAATTTAATCCGAAAGCACTTAATTACTGTATTAATGAAAAGCTGAATGATAGCACATTTGATCAGGAGTTTATAAGTTATAGTGGGGATTTTGAGATCCAAGAGGAGTTAGGAGGTTTGAAGTTTAATATTTCACCCAAGTCCTTTTTTCAGACGAATCCTGTGCAAGCAGAGAAGCTGTATGAAGTGGCTATAGATTTCGCAGATATACAGCCTACGGACGTAGTGTATGACCTCTACTGTGGTACAGGTACCATTACCTGCGTGGCAGCTACCAAAGCTAAAAAAGCGGTAGGAGTGGAGATAGTAGAAGAAGCTATTGAAGCGGCTAAGGTAAATGCAGGAATCAATGGACTGACGAATGTAGAGTTCTTGGCGGGAGATATGAAAGATGTATTTAATGCAGCATTTTATGCTGAACATGGTAAATCAGACATCATCATCACGGATCCTCCACGCAGCGGCATGCATCCTAAAGTGGTAGATTATTTGGTGGAGATAGCAGCACCTAAAATAGTGTATGTGAGTTGTAATCCAGCTACACAGGCGCGCGATTTAGCTATGCTAGATGCGAAGTACAAGATAGTGAAAAGTCAAGCGGTAGATATGTTCCCGCAGACGCATCACGCAGAGAATGTCGTAGTGTTGGAGTTGCGATAATAGGGTGTATGAGGAGGTGGTCCTAGTCAAGTAAGTGGATCATCTCATAATCATCCATCACGTATCCATTTCCGATATCAGCTACTACCTCACGGTTTTTGATAAAGCCCATTTTTTCGTAGGCTGCGATAGTGTCCAGATTGTATTTGTAGACGGTAAGTCTTAGGCTATGGAGGTTGTGCTCCTTAGCTACTGATATCGCTTTCTCTATGAGAGTTTTGCCATATCCTCTACCTCTGGCGTCAGCTTTTACATATACTTTGCTAATGAAAAGGTGTTGGTCTTCAGCTTTTACACTGAGGTAGCCCAAGTTGCTGGAGCTGCGCAGAAGGAAGTATAAGTAGTTATCCATAATCTGGTTGGCTATAGCTTCCTCGTTCTGAAACTTGCTAAGCATGTAATTTACCTGTCCAGCCCCCACAAGAGGTACATAATGATGTGTCCAAATTTCTTTGGCCAATGCTGCGGTGATTGCAATGTCTTTATCCGACAGTACAGGAGAAATCAGTATATTATCTAGTGCCAAAATTGTATCCTATTCCTATGCTTACAGGAGCGTATATCCGTTGACCTTTGCCCTCATTATACAATAACTTAGATAGGGGTAAATTATCTGAATAGTAATTCAGTCCAGTAGGTGTAGAGCTCTCTTTAGCAGTTACATTTACGTTGCTCCATCCGAGCCCCATACTCAGGTTAAAGTATAAATTATCTCCGAGTTGGGACTGACCTCCGGTGACTAAGTATATGCCTGTACGTATGCGGTCATACTCGGTAGTCTGTTCTTGGTATACTCTTG
>DNHN01000234.1 GCA_003485825.1 Bacteroidota bacterium
TTGGAAGAGGCAGGATGTTTTGCAATCGTATTGGAAAAGATACCCGCTAAGTTAGCTAAAGAGGTATCTCAGCAACTTACTATTCCCACAATAGGTATTGGTGCTGGTGCTGATGTTGATGGTCAGGTGCTCGTGCTACACGACTTACTCGGAGTTACCAAAGAATTTAATCCAAGATTTCTAAGACGGTACGCGAATATGTACGATGACATGAAAGATGCTGTAGGGGAATATATAAAAGACGTAAAGTCTAAGGACTTTCCAAACGACAAGGAACAGTATTAAAGCTCTTCTATCACTGCGCTGAGTCCTTTTTCGGTAAGGGCCTGGCAAATAGGGATAAGCTCAATGTCTGAACCATTCTTAACCTGACACTTTCCTTTGTAATGCACTAGCATAGCGCATTGTTCCGCCTGCTCAGCAGTCTGCTTACAATACTTTATGAGACAGTAGATTACGTGATCAAACGTATTTACATCATCATTGTATAACACGATAGCTGAACCCTTATCTACATCCGTAAGGACAGATACTTCTTCTAACTCTTCTGTTTTAGTATTCCAACTCATGATTTGCTCTTAAATAAATTTGCCTTTGATTCCTCTCCATTTAATAAGCGGGTGATGTTTTTCTTATGTGTAAGTACTACAAGTACGGCTGCTGCTATACCGAAAGCAATAAACAAAGGTTCATCTCTCTTGAAAACAAAAATAGTCAAAACAGGAAATGCTACTGCTGCTAATATGGAGCTTAAAGATACATATTTAGTTGATAGTAATACTACTATAAAAAGCGCAACACACGCCAATGCCAATACATAATGAATGCCTATGAGCATTCCAAACAAGGTTGCTATTCCTTTTCCACCCTTAAATTTTTCGTAAATAGGGAATATATGCCCTACTACAGCCAATAAGCCAAAGAGTAACTGTAGGTTTATAAACTGCTCTGTACCATGATGTACCTGTGGCAGGTAGTGAATCAAACTTGCTGCAGTAAGCCCTTTTACGATATCTAGGAATAGCACCACAGTGCCCGTAAGTTTGCCTAGCACTCTAAATGTATTTGTAGCACCTGCATTACCACTTCCGTAGTCCCTAACATCTATGCCGAAGTAGGCCTTACCAACCCATACACTGCTAGGTATACTGCCAATTAAATAGGCAGCTATAGCTAATATTATGATTAATAAAATATCCATTCTATGACTTCAAAGTAAACCGAATTCTAAAAAAGGTAATGCACATTTCGTGCCCCAACTTTTATTTTATGAGTAGAGCATCACCATAGCAAAGGAAGTTATATCCTTCTTTTACTGCGGTATCATATACTTCCATTGCCAGTTTATGATCATCTAAATAAGCAGATGTAAGCATCATAAGTGTAGACTGTGGTTCGTGAAAATTAGTCAGGTAACAATTAGCTATGCGAGGCTCATACGGAGGAAAAATAAACTTATCCGTCCAACTATCATCTGCATTGAGCATCCCAAAAGCAGAAACAGAACTTTCCAAAGCGCGCATCACACTAGATCCTACTGCGAGTACCTTCTTCTTGTTCTTTTTTGCGTTATTTACGATATCAGCAGCATCTTGTTTTATAGAGAAGTGCTCACTATCCATTTTGTGCTTGGTCAGGTCTTCTACCTCTACAGGTCTGAATGACCCAAGACCTATATTTAGATTCACTTTTGCAAATTCGACCCCTTTGATTTCCAATCGCATCATCAGTGCTTTCGTGAAGTGTAATCCAGCCGCAGGAGGAGCAATAGCACCTTCTACCTCTGCAAAGATTGTCTGATACTGCTCCGCATCATCTTCAGTAGCTTCTCTCTCTAAGTATTTAGGTATCGGCGTATGACCTAGCTTATTCACTACATCTTTGAACTCTCTATCGGTACCATCAAAAAGAAAACGGATCGTTCTACCTCTAGAAGTAGTGTTATCAATCACTTCAGCTACTAACTCATCCTCTCCAAAAAACAACTTATTACCTACACGAATTTTACGTGCTGGATCTACAAGTACATCCCAGAGACGAAGCTCTTGGTTAAGTTCTCTAAGCAGAAACACTTCTATCTTAGCACCCGTTTTTTCTTTATTACCATACAATCTAGCAGGGAACACTTTGGCATTGTTAAGCACCATTACATCTCCTTCGTCAAACTCATCTAAGATATCTTTAAACATCTTGTGCTCTATGGTTTTTGTAGCTTTGTCTACAACCATTAATTTAGCCTCATCACGATTATACGGTGGAGTATTGGCTATTTTACTTGGGTCTAATTCGAAGTGGAATTCTGATAATTTCATTAATTATTCTTTAGATAAAGGTTGTGCAAAATAGGCTGCAAAAGTAACGATTTATCACCCATAAGTCAAGTTTATAATTCAATAACTAAAAGAGTGTTATTATTAGCCTGTCGATAAAACTCAATAATCCAATCCTTTATCGAAATACGACCACAATCATGCATAAATTCCACTACTATTGAATCTCAATAGAATGAAGATAGGCAAAGTAATTACCGAATCCATCCACCTAACGCTGAATGCACTGCAGGCTAATAAGCTCCGTAGTTTACTGTCTGTGTTGGGTATCACCATAGGAATATCATGTATTGTCGCCATATTTACAGCAACACACTCTCTTGAGCAAAACATACGAACCAACGTAGACAAGCTGGGCGATAAAATCATATATATACAAAAGTGGCCGTGGGGATTTGGCGGCAATTACCAGTGGTGGGATTACCTAAATAGACCTGAAGCGTCTATCAGAGAATATCAACGAGTAAACAAAGAAAGTGATCCTATGCTTGTAAAAGACGTTGCCTACTTCTTCGAGTTTGGGAATACTAAGGTAAAATCTAATTTACAAGAAGTCACGGGGGTAAAAACAACTGCTGTGTTAGGTGACTTCTTTAAGATAAATCAATGGGAACTGCACAGTGGCCGTACGTTTAACCTTTTTGAGATGAATAAAGGGAAAAACACGTGCATACTTGGCTACAATTTAGCTCTCAACCTATTCATGGGTCAAAATCCGATAGGTAAAAACGTCAAAGTAAACGGATACAACACCACCGTCATAGGTCTACTTGCCCAGCAAGGAAGTGCCATCGGAGGACCACAGTACGACAATAAAATAATACTGCCTGGCTTTTTTGCCAATAAGTTTGCCAAGCCAAACACTCGAGGGGTTTCATCTGCCATCGTAGTGAACGGACAAAAAGAGGTAGAACTAAAGCTCCTGGATTATGAGATAAAGCGCATCATGCGCTCGCTGCGAAAGCTAAGACCCAAAGACAAAGATGATTTTGCTATCAATAAACTGACGATGGTATCCGACAGCCTAAACCAAACCTTCGGGATGATAGATATAGCTGCTCTCCTTATCGGAGGGTTTTCATTATTGGTGGGTGGTTTTGGTATTGCCAATATCATGTTCGTCTCCGTAAAAGAGCGTACCTCCATAATTGGCTTGCAAAAAGCCTTAGGAGCTAAACGCTCCTTTATTCTTACCCAGTTTCTCTTTGAGGCCGTGTTGCTCTGCATCATTGGTGCTATTTTGGGTATTGTAATCGTAGCAGGCGCTGGTGCTGCTGCATCCTATTTCACCTCATTTAAAATTTACTACAGCACCAACATATTCATCACCGGCATATCCATAGCTGTGTTTATAGGACTCATCGCTGGCATAGCTCCTGCCCTACAAGCCAGTAAAATGGACCCGGTAGTCGCACTTCGCAAGTAAAACAGTGTCAATCAAAAATACCATAGGACTTCTTTTACTCATAGCTGCTTGCACGACTGAAGTAAGGCAGCCAGAAAACGTACACTTAAATCAAGAAGAAGCAATTACTCCTACTCCTGTAGTGTGTCATTTAGAAGATAGTATCCGTGATGCTGGACTCGTAGATGTACAATTTGTAAACCCGGACATTCGGGTATATCTGCGCTATAGCACTAGAAACAATTTCTTAAAAAAAGAAATGTACGGCTGTTTAGACCATGCCTATCTGCAGACCATGGCAGCCCAAAAACTAGACACCGCCCAGCAACTACTTTCAGGAGTAGACTCCAATCTTCACCTACTCGTGTGGGATGCTGCTCGACCACGCAGCGTACAGTGGAAAATGTGGAATACACTGCAAATGCCTTTTAATGAAAAGAAGCGATTCGTATCCAACCCCAAAAACGGGAGTATCCATAATTACGGTTTTGCGGTAGACCTGACACTCTGCACATCCTCTGGAGAACTGCTGGATATGGGAACTGATTTTGACTATTTTGGCAAAGCTGCCAGTGCTAGTGACGAGTGGGAACTTGTCCAAGAAAAAGTTCTTACCGAAGAGCAGTTTGATAATCGCAAACTCCGCCGGAATGTAATGCTAAAAGCAGGTTTCACCACCATAAACTCGGAGTGGTGGCACTTCAATGCCATGAGTAGACCTGAAGCTAGCGCAGCTTATGCAATCTTAGAGTAACCTTTGGTCTACTAACTTACGACAGCTCTTATTGTTCCTGTAATCACTAGTGACCGAGAACATAGAAGGTACACATACTTTAGCCTGACTGTATCTCCTCAGCTAATCCTCTGATTTCAGGTTTCCTTTATAAAAGATGTTGCCCAGCACTCCACCAAGGACTAACAATAAACCTACAAATACAATCGGGGTATACCATTCATCAAACAAAAAGTATCCCAAGAGCAAAGCATATACAATGCCGAGGTAAGACACGATGCTCACCTTGCTCACCTCACCTATTTGATAGGCTTTGGTAAGAAAATACTGTGCAAAGTAGGTGCATAATCCTACGACACTGAGTAGAAGCCAATTGACAGCAGAGGTCCATACCCAATCACCAGTAACGAAGATGTAGATCAACACCAAAGGCACGGTAACCATCGGAAAATAGAGCATAATGACCAAGTGGTGCTCTGTCTTCTTGAGCACACTAATCACATTGTATGCAGAAGATGCCGCTACAGTTCCCAGCATTCCTATGACAATGGGCAATACCTCTACCCTATCATCGAAGTCTTTGATAATGTATATCCCGACAAAGCACAGTATAAAAAAAAACCAGCGTAACGGAGCTATGGGCACTTTAGTGATAAGTACAGAAATAAGTATAGTAATGATAGGTGTGAGATAGTGAACAACCACAGCACTCGCCAGAGGCATCGTGTGGAGCGTATAGAAGAAGAAAGCTATACCTAACGAGCCGAATACCCCTCTAAAGACCAACAACTTCTTACGTTTCCCAAAAGGTGCTATCCTTTTTTTTCGCAAGACTAGGACGACGATCATCAGCATGACAATGCTCCGCATAAATACAATTTGAGCAATGGGTATTTCATCCAGGTACTTCACTATGAGATTCATAGATGAAAAGATCACAGAAGCTAGCATCATATAGATGACCGCTGTTTTATTGTCTTTGGAATTATTCATACTTTGATACGGTGCTTTCTCGGTCAAGGAACTCCAGATACATGTTCCTCATGAGTAAAATCAAAACAAGCTATTTTGGATTCCCAAATAGCTTGTTTTTGTAGTTCATATAAGGCATTTGAGCACAGCGCTAAACACCGAGTTGTTTTTTGTTTTTTTTCTAGTTCAGTAAAGCATTTGTTTTGCTTACACCTTCTGCACTAGACTGCATATGCGCTTTTTCAGCATCAGATAAAGATACTTCTACTATACGCTCTATACCGTTCTTCCCTATGATACAAGGTACTCCTATGCACAATCCACTAAGATCATACTCTCCCTCTAATAGTGCAGAGCAAGGAATCATTTTTTGAGAATCTAAAGCTATTGCCTTTACGATCTCAGATACTGCTGCTCCTGGTGCGTACCAAGCACTAGTGCCTAGCAAACCTGTAAGCGTAGCTCCACCTACTTTAGTAGCTTGTACGATTTCTTCCATGCGAGCAGCGTCTAAAAATTCAGAAACGTTTACACTGTTTCTTGTTGCTTTCTCAATTAATGGAACCATACCGGTGTCGCTATGACCACCAATCACCATACCATCTACATCACTCGCTGGGCACCCTAAAGCTTCAGACAATCTGTACTTGAAACGTGCACTGTCTAACGCTCCACCCATACCGATAATGCGGTTTTTAGGGATATTCGTAGACTTGTGTACTAGGCAAGTCATAGTATCCATAGGATTACTTACTACGATGATTATTGCATTCGGAGAGTGTTCCAAGATGCTGGAAGAAACAGTTTTCACAATACCGGCATTGATACCGATAAGCTCCTCACGAGTCATCCCTGGCTTACGCGGAATTCCACTGGTGATTACTGCTACGTCACTACCTGCTGTAGCTGCATAGTTATTGGTAGCTCCAGTTATTTTGGTATCAAAACCATTCAGAGATGCACACTGCATCAAGTCCATGGCCTTACCTTCGGCATACCCTTCTTTGATATCAACCAAGACCACTTCATCTGCAAAATTTTTAATGGCGATGTACTCGGCACAACTAGCACCTACTGCACCCGCTCCTACTACTGTTACTTTCATTGGTGCAAAGGTATTTATTTCAGTAAATTTTATATAAATTTAAGCGAACTTTGACGAACAAATGCAAAGCAGGGACAAATCAGCAAACCAACAAGCTATAGACTCCATCTTAATTGCTCGTTGTAAAAAAGATTATTATTTCACCAAAATCTGTGTGGTTGGTGCCAACATCACTTCCATCTATTTTACCGTAGCCACCCTAAAATAATTACCATAATGTACAACTTGAACTATAGAATCTCGCAAAAAAAACTTCTGGTTCATTCCCAAATGCCAACTATTTCAGGAATCTCTCCTTCAACTACTAATCTACCTTCGGTCGCCTGTTGAATTTCTTCAACAGAAACACCGGGAGCTCGTTCTTTTAGTTCAAATCCTCTTTCGGTAATTTCAAAAACACCTAAGTTGGAAACCACTTTTTTCACACAACCTAAACCTGTTACGGGCAAACTAAGCTCTTTTAAGAGCTTAGAGTCTCCAGCACGATTCGTATGTTGCATAGCGACAATGATATTTTTGGCAGAAGCTACTAAATCCATTGCTCCTCCCATGCCTTTTACCATTTTACCGGGAATTTTCCAATTGGCGATGTCTCCTTCATCGTTTACCTCCATGGCACCCAGCACAGTAAGATCTACACGTCCGCTTCTGATCATACCAAAACTCGTTGCACTATCAAAAAATGATGACCCTGGCAATGTCGTAATCGTTTGTTTGCCTGCATTTATCAGGTCAGCATCTACATTTTCTAGCGTTGGGAAAGGCCCCATTCCAAGTAATCCATTTTCAGATTGCAAGGTTACGCTGACCCCTGTAGGAATATAATTGGCTACCAAGGTAGGGATACCAATCCCAAGATTGACATAAAAACCGTCTTCTAATTCTTTCGCAATTCGCTGAGCTATTTGTTCTTTATTTAGCATTATCTTGTCGTTGTTTGCTCTATTCTTTTTTCGTAATTTACACCTTTAAAAATTCGATTTACGAATATCCCTGGCGTATGAATAAAATTAGGGTCTAATTCTCCTGGCTCCACGAGCTCCTCCACTTCTGCTATGGTAATCTTTCCAGCCATGGCCATCAACGGATTAAAATTGCGCGAGGTCGCTTTAAAAATTAGGTTTCCGTCTGTATCGCCTTTCCAGGCTTTTACGATGGCAAAGTCAGAATCAAAAGCCTGCTCCATGATGTAGTGTTTCCCCTTAAATTCTCGCACTTCTTTCCCTTCAGCCACCTCTGTACCGTATCCTGCAGGGGTAAAAAAAGCGGGGATTCCCGCACCAGCAGCCCTGCATCTCTCCGCAAGTGTGCCTTGCGGAAGTAACTCCACTTCCAACTCTCCACTCAATAACTGTCTTTCGAATTCTGCATTTTCTCCTACATACGAAGAAATCATCTTTTTGACCTGCTGGCCTTGCAGCATAAGACCAATACCAAAGTCATCTACTCCTGCATTATTACTGATGCATGTGAGGTTTTTAACGCCTGATTTTACAAGGGCATTGATACTATTTTCTGGTATGCCACACAGTCCGAAACCTCCAAGCATGAGAGTCATCCCATCTGTTATCCCGACTATAGCTTCTGCCGCATTTTGTACTACTTTGTTCATAGATATGTCACGCGAAGTTAAATATTCTTGTTACACCAAAAAGTTTTAATAAGTTTTACGTTAAAATGAGCGACTGTCAGATCTATACCTCCCATTTTACTAGTATAATATAGTACTTTTGTGTATATTCAACTTCGCTTAGCACACATGCCGAAAATCACCAAATACCTTATACTCATCGCAGGACTTGTCCTCGTTTCTCACACTTCTTTTTCTCAGACAGGAGACGAGTGGATAGTAGATGGTCAGGAATACTATAAAATACCTGTAGGCAAAGAGGGCATTTATAAAATAGACTACGCCAATCTCACCGCATTAGGACCAGCTCTAGAGAATGTAGATCCTAGAAACTTTCAGCTGTTTCGCAATGGACAAGAGCAATACATCTATGTACAAGGAGAGCAAGATGGTTCTTTCGACCAAGGAGACCTCATTGAGTTTTATGGTCAGAAAAATGACGGTACATTAGAGACCAAGCTGTACAAATCCCCCTCTGATCAACCCCATCAAGACTACAGTATATTTACGGACACCTCTTCTTACTACCTGACGTGGTCGAGCTCACCCAGCTCCAAACGATATTCCGCATATTACGATAATAATTATGCCGGTAAGACCTCGAATACAGATTTCATGCACTCAGTAATACAAGTATTTACCTCCAGATATTTTGCAGGCATTCCTATCAATAATGATGCTGCTCAATTATATTCCGAATACACCGGAGGTGAAGGCTTCCACAAGTGGGTATGGAGTTCTCAAGGTCAATTTAACGTAGCTCTTCCCGCTATAACTATAGCACGGGCATTGGAAGCATTTGAAGAGATAAAAGCAAGCATAAAAGATTAACCACCATGAACCACATCTCTACCCTACTCCGCACCATAGGAGAATTTCAACTCCAAGAACAAACGAAAGTAACCAGCGGGCAAATAGAAGAAAAAAGCCTAAACCAGCTCGTGAGTTATGTAGACATCGAAAGTGAGAAAATGCTCGTGGAAGGACTGCTGAAGATCACACCAAATGCAGGCTTTCTAACCGAAGAAGAAACTACCACGATTAGAAAGGAGGAGCAATACTGGATCATAGACCCTGTAGATGGGACCACCAACTACCTTTTTGGACATACTAAGTTTTGCATATCTATCGCCTTATATGAACACCAAAAGCCGGTATATGCAGCTATTTATGTTCCTGCAGATGAGGAGCTTTTCACGGCAGACGAGAGTGGCGCATACCTGAATGGTGAGAAGTTCCAGTGCTCTACCCGGAAACTTACCGATAGCTTACTGGCTACGGGATTCCCTTATTATAAATTCGACGAAATGGAAGCCTACTTGAGTCTATTAAAAGACCTCATGCAACAGACCAAAGGACTACGCAGGATGGGCAGTGCTGCTATAGACTTAGCATATACTGCTATCGGAAGGTTCGATGGTTTTTTTGAGCTGAACTTAAGTCCATGGGACATAGCTGGTGGTGCTTATATCGTACAGCAGGCTGGTGGTATTGTTACTGATTTTAATAATGGAAAGGACTTTGTATTTGGCACATCCATACTCGCTGGAAACCCAGCTATCCACGCTGACTTACTCCGACTGATCGCAGCTAAGGACTTCTAATCCTCTACTTTTTCGAAGACAAAAACATCTTCATCGTCTTTCTTAAAAAAAAACTGCTCGCGTGCATATTTTTCTAATTTATCATCATCTGAAAACAGTTCTTTCTTTTGAATATTCATCTGAGCTATTTCTTCCGAAAGAAACTCTTCTTGAAGTTTGAGATCTTTGAGCTCGTTGTACTGCTTGTACATAAACAGCGCACTGTTCCCATCAAAAAAAAGCATCCATACTGTGCATACACCAATGGTGATGCTATACTTATACTGGATGATTTGGTCTACTAATTTCATGTTAGAATAGCACAAAGATAAAACGTAAGACTGCGTGCCACGAACTGCTCCACATGTGCTGTATGCATTACCATACAGAGTGCTCCCTGCTCTCCCACTTATCTTGACTCGTCAGTACTTTCTCCATAATTTCACGCACAGCCCCTTTCCCTCCAGAGGCTTTAGTCACGATATCTACTTCTTCTTGTACTGTCCATGCTGCATCTGCTGGACATGCTTTTATGCCACACATACGCATCACAGACAGGTCTGGATAGTCATCTCCCATATACAGGGCGTTTTCTAAGTTAATCTGAAGTTTCGCTTCCAATTCCTTGAGTAGCTTACGTTTATCATTTACAGCCGTATATACTTCTGCGATTCCTAGACCTTTGAGTCTCTTGCGCACACCTTCACTGTCGCCACCACTGATAATAATGACGTTGTACCCTTGTTTCACTACATACTGCAATGCAAAACCGTCTTTTATATTGAAATCACGACGCATTTCACCATCGTTGCTAGCGATTACAGTGCCCGAAGTCAGGACACCATCTACATCCAGTATGAAGGTATCTATACGGCTAAACTTATCTAGTACCATATTGGCTGACGTTATTGATTATCTCTCCACTCGTACACCCAGCTGCTCTGAATCATCTCCAGGTGCCCCTCGTTTGAATCCTCTCGTTTTCCTTCAAAATTAGGTAACTCAAGTACCCAATTTAGCAAATCTGTAAAGCGGATTCTATAGATTTTAGCTTCTGTAAAATCATCACCAAACTTCTCATAAAGTGCTAATGCTATATCCTCGTAATCGCCCCAATTTATCGGTGGCTCAAAAAATTTCTTTTCGCTCATTTTTTTTAATGTCCTATGATGGTACTTTGATCTGGTACAGTAACTTCTATATCCGAATTTATCACGCACTGGCATCCCAGTCTAGAATTAATACGTGGATTGATAGCTCTATCTATAAAATCTTCTTCTTTATCCGATATCTCCGGTAAGTTATCCATTCCTTTGTCGATGTAAACTTGGCAGGTACTGCAGGCACACACGGCACCGCAATTGTGATTGAGGTGTATATCGTGGTCATGAGCAGCATCCAAGATGGTATCTCCTTGGTTTACTTCTACAGAAACCTCTTTACCTGGCTCCGTTTCAAACCTGAAAGTGACTTTGTGTTTATTCATTTCTTATTGAGTATGCAAATCTACTATTAATGCAGTATTTATCCTTGTCTGGTATCTCAACAACTGCAAGCAACTATTGTTGGGCTTATCTCATCTTACTGTCTAAAAAATAATGATTTTCATAGGTAGATGCAGTATCCTAAGGGATAGTCTATTTACTTTTGATGTATTCTATTCCAATATGACAAAAACAAACACGGTTAATTATATTTTAGTTTCCTTTCTGTTAACCCTTTCAGCATCCGTTAATGCTCAGTCTCCTCTAGCTATTTTAGGAGAACCGTACGTTTCGTTTGAGCTAGCTTCATTTACAGAAAATTTTAAAACGGAAAAACCGGAGATAACTTTTCTACCTACACTAAAAACGTATATAGAAAACCATACCGAAGACGGCATAGCAATGGAGTACGATGAAGCTATGGCATTATCTGGGGTATCACTCTACGATAGTGGATACACCTACCAGCGATATACTGGAGATATGCCATTGAATATTCAATGGG
>DNHN01000049.1 GCA_003485825.1 Bacteroidota bacterium
ATCTCATTGAAAAGCTTCATTGCTTCTATGATGCAGATAACTTGTCCTTTTTCTACCACGTCTCCTACTTCTACAAACGAAGGCTTATCTGGAGATGCTTTTCTATAGAAGGTGCCAATCATAGGTGATTTTATCTCTTCTGTGTTAGTAGTTACTACTTCTGGAGCTGCAGCTGTTTTAGCAGGTGCTGCTGGCTCAGGTGCAGCAGTTGGAGTTTCGGCTACATAAGACTGAGGAGCTGAAACTGCAATAGTTTTGCTGGTAGCACTAGAGTTTCGTCTGATTTTAATTTTAAAATCTTTTTGCTCTATAGCTACTTCATCCACCTTAGAGGTAGATATGAATTTGATTAATGTTTGAATTTCTTTTAAGTTCATGGCTTATAATCTGTCGACGAAAATAGTGATTTATGTTAATTATTAAGAATTGTATGCCCACTTGAGGTATATAGATCCCCACGTGAATCCTCCACCGAAAGCGGCGAGTACAACGTTATCTCCCTTTTTAAATTTGTTCTCAAAATCCGAGAAGAGTAATGGGATAGTGCCGGCAGTAGTATTACCGTATTTTTCAATATTGATCAGCACTTTGTCATCATCTAACTCCATTCGCTTGGCAGTAGCGTCTATGATACGGAGATTAGCCTGATGAGCACAGAGAAAGTCAATGTCCTTGCCCTCTAAATTATTGCGGTCCATGATTTCTCTGCCCACATTTGCCATGTTAGTCACAGCAAATTTGAATACAGTTTTTCCTTCTTGGAATACATAGTGTTCGCGTGCGTCAATGCTTTCGTGAGTGGGTGGATACATAGATCCGCCTGCTTTTTGATTTAGAAACTCACGACCTGATCCATCACTTCTAAGTATGCTGTCTATGACGCCGTTGCCATCTTCGCTAGGCTCTAATAATACAGCTCCTCCTCCATCACCAAAAATGATACAAGTGTTTCTGTCTTGATAGTTTACTATAGCAGACATGGTGTCTGCGCCGCATACGATTACCTTTTTATGCTTGCCAGATTCTATAAATTTGGTTCCAGTCTCGAGTGCATATAAAAAACCTGAACAGGCAGCACCTAAGTCAAAACCCCAAGCATTGCTAGCGCCAATTTTGTCAGAAACGATGTTAGCTGTGGCTGGGAATACGTGGTCAGGCGTTACGGTAGCGACTATAATTAGGTCAATTTCATCTGCAGAAATTCCTCTTTTACTCAGGATTTTCTGAATGGCATGCACACAAATGTCACTTGTAGCTTGGCCAGTAGGCATTACTCTACGTTCTTTTATTCCTGTGCGTGATTGTATCCACTCGTCAGAGGTGTCTACAAGTTTTTCGAGATCTTTATTGGTTAGTACTTTTTCTGGCACGTAACCGCCCACTGCTGTTATAGCTGCTCTCATTTTATTGCTTTTAGTTGTCTTAATTTTCTGTAGTTTCAGAAAACGATTGTTCAATCTTAGAAATTAAATTTGAGTCTACCACGTTTTTTGACAATTTAATCATATTTCGGAATGTTTTTTCCTTTGTGATGCCATGGCCGATTATCACAGGTTTTTTTACTCCTAGTATTGGAGTTCCCCCATAATGCTCAAAATTAAATTTAGTAAGAAAATCATCCTCTACTCCTCTTTGTAGTAAGTTATAGAAGAATCCTTCGCATGTTTTTACAATTACATTGCCAGTAAATCCGTCACATACGGCTACATCTACCAAGTCGTTAAACAGGTGCCTTCCTTCAACGTTCCCGATAAAGTTAATGCCTTTTTTTTCTTTTAGTAGTGGGTAGGCTGCTTTGGTAAGCAGGTTTCCTTTTTCTTCTTCTTCACCGATGTTTACCAAACCTACTCTTGGATTTTTTATACCGTAAACCGCTTTAGCATATTCACTGCCAAGTACAGCAAATTTTGCAAGAGTTTCCGGTTTTACATCGCTATTCGCACCTACATCTAGCAAAACACCAGTGGTACCGCTCTGTTGTGGCAGTACAGATGATAGTGCTGGACGTTCTATGCCCGGAATAGTTTTGACTTGATAAAGTGCAGATACCATCATAGCTCCAGTATTTCCAGCACTTAAGAATGCATCTATCTTGTCCTCGGATAGATAGAGCATACCTACATTGATACTAGAATCTTTTTTAGCTACTACAGCTTTTGTAGCATGTTCTGCCATACCTATACTAGCACCAGTATGTATGACGGTGATGTTAGGGTGGCTAAGTTCAGAGGCGTACGGAGTTAACGCAGCTTCTTCACCAAATAGAAAAAAGTGCAATTCACTGTCCTGCTGATTTGCTTCAGAGACTACTGCTTTTATGCATTCTAAAGGAGCAAAATCGCCCCCCATGGCATCTATGCCAATTTTCATATGCGATTACTCCGCGTTTTTAGGTTCTAGGACCTGTACTCCTCGGTACATTCCAGTTTCTAAATTAAGTCTGTGGTAAAGATGAACTTCGCCAGTAGAAGGATCTCTGTGAAGCTGTCTGTTGCCTAACTTGTAATGAGTTCTTCTTTTGTCTCTTCTCGTTTTGGAAATCTTACGTTTAGGATGTGCCATTTTATTTTT
>DNHN01000105.1:0-232 GCA_003485825.1 Bacteroidota bacterium
AGTATGTAGTGCTCCTAAACCCCGATACAGTAGTTCCCGAAAATTGCTTTAGCAAAGTCCTCACATTCGCAGATAGCAAACCAGATCTCGGAGGGTGTGGTGTTCACATGGTAGACGGTCAAGGCAAGTTCCTGCCTGAAAGTAAACGTGGACTTCCTACTCCTGAAGTAGCCTTATACAAAATGATAGGGCTAAATAAAGTCTTTCCAACGTCTAAAAAATTCGGTAAATA
>DNHN01000105.1:280-5280 GCA_003485825.1 Bacteroidota bacterium
TTTTTTATGTATGGAGAAGATATTGACCTGAGCTACCGCATCACACAAGGCGGCTGGAAAAACTACTACTTCGCTGATACGAGTATTATCCATTACAAGGGAGAAAGCACAAAAAAGCTGAGCACCAACTACGTACGCGTATTTTACAAGGCGATGGTCATCTTCGCGGAGAAGCACTACTCGGGTAGAAACCAGCGACTATTTAAGTTTTTTATCCATACGGCCATATACGCTAGAGCAGCCTTGGCTATGGTCACAAATGGAGTACGAAAATTCTGGCAGCCTGCTCTAGAGGCTCTCTTCATATTCATAAGTCTGTATTGGCTAAAAGGCTACTGGGAAGAGCACATAAAGCGTGACAATGAAATCTATCCTATAGAGATGGTCACCATACACCTACCCTACTACACCTTAAGTTGGATTGCGAGTCTATGGTTCATAGGTAGTTATAAGAAAAAATACGACTTCGGACTACTCGCACGTGGTATACTGATAGGCACAGCGGTGATATCCATCGTTTACGGCTTACTTCCTGATACGCTCAGGTATAGTCGCGGAATCATACTATTTGGCACATTACTCGTATTGGCCATGTTACTCATTTGGCGAACTATTTTGCACTTCGCAAAATACAAGACCCTGGATTTTTCCCAAAGGCACCATACCAAAAGTATTCTTGTCGGCGAACAGAGCAAGTGGGAGCAAGTAATCGCTATGCTCAAGAGTTATAACCGCAACTACCAGCAGATAGGTTTTGTCAGTGACCAAAAAAGCCGCTCAAAGCAATGGCTCGGCACGTGCAATAAACTCAAAGAAATCATCAAAATCTACGGCATCAATGAGGTCATATTTAGCAATGACTCCATCAGTACAGAAGATACTATGAGGCTAATGAATGAGATAGGACCACGGGTAAACTATTACACCATTCCTGCAGACAGTAATTTTGTGATTGGCAGTCATAGTAAAAATGCGAATGGATTATATTTTGGCGAGCAGATAGAGCTCAATCTCAGCAAACAAGAATACAGGACTCAAAAAAGACTATTCGATATATTCATCTCTCTAGCCGTACTACTTCTTGCTCCCATCACCGTACTCTTTTCTAAGAGCAGAAAGTGGCTCTTGAACAGTGGAGGTGTTTTACTCGGGAAAAAGACCTGGGTCAGCTATTCCTCTGCTTTAGACAGCTTACCTACACTCAAAAATGGAGTATATAGAACCGATTATGAGTTAAAGGAAGAAAACAAAAAGTTCCAAGAAAACCTCGATCTTTTATATGCTAAAAACTACAGCATTCACAAGGATCTTCAAGTACTTCTTTACAGTTAATACGGCTAGTACTTTCCACCTTCATTCTTATCACTTATATTCGCTAGAATCAGCACCCGAATCAAGTGAAGAGATTAGCACTATATTTCATCCTACT
Source organism: Bacteroidota bacterium (assembly GCA_003485825.1). Classification (GTDB taxonomy): domain Bacteria; phylum Bacteroidota; class Bacteroidia; order NS11-12g; family UBA9320; genus UBA9320. The sequence continues at coordinate 1,710 of DNHN01000105.1, forward strand.
TGTTACGCTTAATGCTGCTGTATTAGGTCAAAACAAGTTAAGTGTTAGCATTACTAACCCTTCAGAAATTCACTTATGCATTGCTTCTGACTTCCTCGAAGTGGAAGTACGAAACGTGACTACTTCCTCTGTTACCGGCATCGAAACGAAGGTCACCCTGCCTGCAGGTATGACATATATTTCAGGATCACTTTCGGGTTCGGGTATCACCGAAAAGAACATTACCGACTTAACCAACCCTGTTTTTAGTCTTCCAAACCTAGCTATTACACAATCTTCTGTCATTAAGCTAAAAGTCAATACTCCGTGTGGTGTAAGTGCCTTCTTAAATAATGGAGGTCTTGCCATTGTAAAAACTTCGACACTCTACAGTGGAGGTTCTGTAAGTAAAAATGGGAGTGTTTTAGCCATTAAACAGCCGTCACTAGTCATTCCAAGTATAACAAACCAACTTAAAACAGCAGACCTCGGGGATCTATTTGAACGTAAAATATCCATAAAGAATAGTGGATCTGGAAAACTAAAAAGCCTCACCTTTAAGCGAACCTATACTGCAGGCCAGCGCCTAGTATCTTACGACGGAGGTACTACTAATCAGAGTGGAAATGTGACTACAAGTATTTTAGATTCTTCAGATTTTAAAAACATAGGAAATGGAGACATCTACTTGGACCTTAACGAAACGTTTGTTTTTACAGACAGCATAGAAGTCCTATCATGTGTAAACCTTGCAGCAGCTTATACCGTATCGTGGGGATGTAATAACACTACATGTAAAACGACTCAAAAATCAGGTAACATATCCATCTCGAGTAAAAAGCCCAATCTGATTATCACTCCTACCCCTGCGGCTACGTCTTGTCTTTCAGACACATATACTTATGACCAACAACTAGTACTTTATAATCAGGGTGATGACACCGCTCGGTCCGTTGATTTAAATGTGTATCAAACCAACTATGCAAATTCACAAATTCTAACGTCCACTTTCACCTACCAAAGCACCAATAATGGAACTGCAGTATCCATAACACCTTACAGCACCTCTTCTACTATTACTACTGGAGCATATGCATGTTTGGGTTCAGGGGCCAAGGGAGAGGCTTCGTTAAAACTTCCTGCCATGGCACCCGGAGATTCTATCCTAGTTAAATGGCAGACTAAATCATGCTGCCCAACACTATGCAATTCTGGTACTATCTATAACCAGCGGTGGCTTTTTAAGGCCACGTATGAAGATCAATGTGCCAATACTATCAATTTTAACCAGCGATACGGAAGTGTCGGATCTGTTCAAAGCGTTCAAATCAGCAAACTTATCCCTACAGATATCCTGGATGGAGAGAGTAAGACCTTAGAGTTCACCGTAAATAATGGCTTATTGTTTTACCAAAGCACTAAGTCCCAACTGAAGGTTATATTAAAGTTACCGTCTGCCTTATCCCACTCTTTATCCTCCAATGATTTGAGGTTTACGCATGCCAATGGCACATCTTGGAATCCGAATAGAATCACCTTGCGAAATGATACAGTTACTGCCTATTTCAATGGCGTATCGAGAGTTACTTTACCTAGAAGTGAGCTCCGTATAAATATACTGGGTTCGTGTACGAGCACCTCTTCTAATTTGACACAAAATCTAAAATTAGACATTACTTACAATCCAGATACCACCTGCTCTTCGGGCTGTGAAATACCACTGTATTGCACCAATGACGACATCAAAGTTCATTGCACATCAGGCTGTTCCTCCGGACTTCACTTTAAGGCATTTGAAGCCAAGCGAATAAGTCTAGGATTACCGGACAATGACAACGATGGAATCCCCGACGCCAGTGGATCCATAGATTATTCAAAAATCAAACAGAATAGAATAATGTATGGCGACACATTGCTGACCACCTTCCGAGCAGTGGTCAATAATGCAGGTTCGATAAACAGTTGGAATTTTGGCAAGGCCACTACCACATTAGACTACGGTAGGTACTTATCGGTCACCAATGCATCTTTGAGTATTTACAGAAGTGGGAACCTCGTAGTCACATGCAATAACGTACCTCAATCCTTTACCCAGTCTGGCAATGCAAAAACGTATACTTTCGACATTGGGTTAAGCAATCTGCTCTCTTCAGGATGCTTGCTCTATTCAGCTTTCACCTATCGCAATAGAGACAGCTTGGTACTTAATGTGAAATATGTAGTAGATAGGAACCTAGGAAACAACTCCGTAGACCTTCAATTAAACAATACATTCTACTTAAGCACCGTACAAAATCCTAGCTCATCTCAAAAGTACTCTTGCGATGACTTTTCTGCTCGTCTCAGCTTAATCGGTTACTATTTCACCAACTGGGGTAGGAATGTGTATACCCAAGACGGGTGTGACGATTTTACTATTTCTCAAAACTTTTATCTCAGCATTGGGAAGTGCTGCACCAATTACGCTGGAGGGAATATTTTTCCGTACGAGTATCGAAAATGGGCCAAGTTACGCGAAATAATACTTCAGAAACCTCCTGGATTTGATGCGAATAATGGTACGTTTAGACAATATAGAACCAAAGGAACAGGTAGTTTAGTCTCACAGTACATTAGTTCCATAAGTCCTAAATCTCAGACTCCCACCACAGTCAGTTATGCTACAGATTCGCTGTATTCAGACCTGGGAGGCACTGTAGATATAAGTGACGATGGGTTTACAGGCACGTATACGGCAAATATTACTCCCAATTGCAATGCTGACAATGGGAATCACCGTTTCACCTACGCATTTGTCTTTGAAAAATTAGGCTCTTTAGGAACTGGGTTTGACACCTTAGTATCTACCTCAGCAAGTGGCGATGAAGTAAACTATCAAAAACCCAACTTAACCTTTACGATAACAAATGACTTCGTATACCCAGAAAAAGACACCGTAGAGTGGGGAGTACGGGTAACAAATACCGTAGCCAATGCAACGGCCAAAAATGTATGGACCGGAGCTCTAGCCAGTACCAATCGAAAGATAGTGGCGATAAAAAACAAAGCAACCAACACCTTTCTACCCAACAACAAAGACGCCTTTAAAATTGGAGATTTAGATGGAAGTAGCTTTAAGGACCTCATTGTCTATGCTACGTATACTGCTTGCAGCAAGGATAGCTTACTCCTCAGATTAGGATATAACTGCACGGAATACCCAGACTCTATAACGGCAAGTGTCTGCAATTATCAAACCTCTTATTTAAAATATGAACCTGTAAACACGCGATTAGACGCCACCCTAACTTCACTTCCAGAAGACATAGACCTCTGTGCTCCTAAGGAATACAAGGTTCAGATAAACAATACGGGTAGCCCCAAAGTATACGACCCGTACTTGGACATCGAACTTCGTCCAGGGATGGTTCTTTCTGATACAGCATGGTTATTTATAGATGGACGGACGGACTCCATTCTGGTCAATAACTTTAGTAGTCTCGGAGCGGATGTCTATCGATGGGATTTTTCGAACAGAGATGCTGGACTAGACCAGTCAGGAATAAATGGAGCAACGAGCAGCAGTGGATTTAAAATGACTGTAAAGTTCTGG
>DNHN01000346.1 GCA_003485825.1 Bacteroidota bacterium
GACCCACCATATAGCTGCTGTGTGGGTGTATGTACTACGTGTCGAGCAAAACTTAGAAGCGGTAAAGCCTCTATGGAAGAGCGAGAAGGATTAAGTGACGCTGAGATAGAGGAAGGATATATCCTAACCTGCCAAGCGCATCCTCTTAGTGATGACGTGGACCTTGTTTTTGAATAAAGCCTGGACTTAGGCTAAAATTTTCACAAGGAAATTGTCCTCTATCTTTTTGATAGTAAGACCTTCATCGTAATAGATTCCCATGTCGTGCTTAGGAATTTTATAATCGCTCAGTCCTGCTTGTGCCATAAAGATTCGAACTTCTTTTTCTGACTTAAACATTTCCTCGTGATGTGATCTTATTGGAGCGTGCTCTACAGAACCCTCTGCGGTAGACTTGTAGTTTTCTAGCATGTGCTTTATCTTTTCTAAGTAGGCATCATCTATATCTATAGGCACTGCTATAGTAATCACTTTCTTGTTGTTCTTAGTCATCCATGACTGAGACCTACAGGAGCTACTGCAGTACTTCGCTGTTTTTCTATTTGCCAAAAACAGTTGCTTACAGTTAGAGCACTTAAGCTCAGTAGTTTTATGATTTTGCTGGTAACTCTTAGTAGTTCGATATAACGCTAGTTCATTTTGCATAGATCAAAAGTAGAGCCATAGAGGTAAACGTTTATTAACGCTAAACAGTGTGTGCATCAAAATTAGTACACTAGTAATCAGACTATAAATCCCATACAGAGTGTTTGCGAGAGACGAGATAGTGTTTTATGTTTAGCCAAAAAGCTAAAATAAAATAAATGATAATAGGACTACCAAATGTAAAAAATGAAACGTAGATAAAGTACAGACGAATGGTGCTAGAGCGTATCCCAAACTTATCTCCTAAATAAGAGCACACTCCAAAAGCATAGCTTTCTATATTTTTTTTAATGTTTGCCATGGACTTATCTCGATAGTATTTTTTTGCCTATGTTACACTGTAAGCAACGTTGATTTACACAATATGTTTTATATAGATGCAGTAATCCTTGAGATTCCAGAGCATTTTTACAGTTAATTCCTGCGTTGCTCCAGCTGGTTATTATGTTATTTTGTTCTTTTGGAATTTCCAACAGGAATTCCATAGCACGTTCCGGGGAACCTTCTCCTTTGCGTTTTTCATAAAAAAAAATAAAGGGTACCAGCGCATTTAGGAACAGATGATTTATAAACCCAGAGGAAATAGATTTAGATCTCTTTTGTGATTCATTTTTAAATGAATAATGAGTTTGCCAGTAATCCGACAGCTCAAAAGTGAGCATATTTTTTACCTCGGAAGGGTTTGGAAGATGAAGGACTTTAGCTATGAAGAGCGGAGCGTGGTGAAAAAAAGCAGCGAGTTGTGCCAGCTTCACTTGGGGCAAATTCATAGGGCGCATTCTTCCGGTTTTTATCTGACTACTTATGGACGCGAGGGAATATTTTGTACTCAAAAAAGCATATTCATTTTGCAGTCCGGTGTAGTAATTATCGGTACCATCATCCGTTAAAAGACCTGCTGTACCAAAAAAAAGTGCTTCCACTTGGAAGAGCGATTCATGGTGTTTTTGGATAAGGTCATAGCGCAACTTAGCTCCTAACTCGGCAAATGCCTCAGTGTTGGTAGGCATGCCAAATGCCCTAACAATTGCCTGAAAAAATGCCTGATTCCAGTTGCCTCCGCAAGATTCTAAGTACGAGGAATAGAGGTTGCACCTAGCTTCTATGCGTTCTACAGCCATCCTATCTATCCATAGTTTTATATCAAAGTCAGAAACGTCTCTTAGGGTGTTTTCACAAGCGATAAAGGACTTGTTTTCCATGAGCTGTTCATACTTCACTAGGGACTTTTGGTTTATCCTGTCTTTTAATTCTATGGTAGGTATAGAGGTGCCGTCTTCTCTCACAGCTATACCATTGTTTGTATAACATACGTGCAGTATCACTGCATTATACGCTTTATCTGTATGGTGATTGTGTTGAGACCACTCCGTAGCATTTACGTGAATCTCTATGGCCCCATAGTGTATAGCTTCACCTATTTTTAGTTGAGCATTGCTAAAGTCTGGTCCACTGTTTTTGTTTAACAGCCCTTGATTAATGATGGTGATTTCTTCTCCGGTGGAAGTGGTCAGTTGTTGGCTATTGTACAGTTGATACTCCCATATGAACTGCAGTAAATCTTCATTGTAGTCAAAGCTCATAAATGAGCAGTGTACGGTGTTGTTTGTTGTGCGAGCTCTTTAGCTTTGGCTCTTGCTACTTCAGCAAAGTCTTTTCCACTGCTCGCGTAGATAATTCCTCTAGAGGAGTTTATAAGCAAGCCTCCTATGCTGTTAGCTCCATTTTCACAGACCTCTACTGCACTTCCCCCTTGTGCTCCCACACCAGGTATGAGCAAAAAATGGCTGGGTACTAGCTCTCTGATTTCTTTCAGGGCTTCAGCTTTAGTAGCTCCTACTACAAACATCAGATTATCTGTAGACCCCCAGGACGACACTCGTTCGAGCACAGTCTTATAGAGCGGAGGAGTGTAAAGCGGATTCGTTTGAAAATCGGCACTACCAGCATTCGATGTTAACCCCAGTACAATGGTGATTTTATGGTCGAATTTCAGAAAGGGTTCAACACTATCAAAACCCATATAGGGTGCTACCGTGAGTGCGTCAAAATCCATAGTTTCGAAGAATGCTTTGGCGTACATGGTACTGGTATTTCCGATGTCTCCGCGTTTAGCATCTGCTATACTTAAGATATTGCTCGGAATCATTTCTCGCGTCTTTTCCAGTATTTCCCAGCCCTTGCTGCCCAGTTGCTCGTAGAATGCAGTATTTAGCTTGTAAGAGACCGCGTAGTCTTTTGTAGCCTCTATTATTTCTCTGTTAAAAGCAAGGATACCATCGGCATCTTTACTTATTCCCTCTGGAAGCTTAGAGATATCAGTATCTAAACCTACGCATAGGTAACTTTTCTTGGATTTGATTTCGTCTGTTAATTGAGCAACATTCACACTTCAAAAAAAAGTAAAATAGTGTGTATTTTCAGAATTATTTACTTTTACGGCCATAATGAACAAGTCCTTCGCCACACTTTTAGTTTTTATATTTTCACTAACCACTGCATACGCTCAAGATAAAGGGGTGTTGAGTGGTAATTTACAATCTAACTATTCAGTATTTTTAAAGGATTCACTGATTGGGGCTACAGAGTCTGCATCTCCTCAGTACGGTCGCCAGATCAGTTCGGCAGAGACTTGGTTATTTGTCAACTATGATATTAAAGGGTGGCATTTTGCGGCTAGATATGACTTGTTTAATAACAGTAATCTTCTAAACCCGTCTGGAGCATATACCGGTCAGGGTCTGGGTTTTTGGCAAATAAAAAAGAGTATAGGCGATTTAGAAATTACGGCAGGTTCATTTTATGACCAGTTCGGGTCTGGAGCGGCATTTAGAGCTTTTGAGAATAGACTAATAGGTATAGACTATGCTATGGAAGGGGTTCGGGTTAAGTATAATGTCACAGATAATCTGGCAGTAAAAGCATTTACAGGGAAGCAAAAAGGAGCTCAAGTAAACCGTTTTGAAACATCACCACAGGTAATTAAAGGTGTAAACGCCGAGCAGTCACTTAGGTCTCAAGATGGAGGTATTCTTAATCTTGGCGTATCTGCGGTGAACAGAACATTGGATGAAAATACAATGACAGATATAGTGACTCAAATCAATGGTCAGCCTCTAGAAGATAGGTTTTATCCAAAATATAATGTCTACATACTCAATGGATACTTCAATGCAAGCTATAAAGACTTTGCCTTCAATGGTGAGTATAATTATAAAACAGAAGAAGCGATAAATAATAATTCGGGGAATGCACTTATTAATAGAGATGGTTCGCTTCTTTTAGGGGGTATAAGCTATAGCAAGAGAAAGCTAGGTAAAGATAAAAAAGCAGGGTTAGGTGTAAATCTGCAGTACAGACGCATAGAGAATTTTCCGCTCACAGTATCTCCTTTTGTTAATCTAGCATTACTCCAAGGGGTATACACCTACCAACCAAGTCTTAGTCGACAAGCGAGTTATAGAATGCTAGCTAGATATCAAGCACCAGCTCAGTTTAGCGGTGAGCAGGGCATACAGGCAGAGGTCATTTATTCTTTTAGTAAGAAAACAAATATTACCTTAAACTATTCGGACATACAAGACTTAAATGGCCAGAGACTTTTTGATGAAAAATTTGTGCAATTAGAGCATAAGATTAGTAAGAAGTGGAAAGGAAAAGTAGGAGTACAAATGGTGACCTATAACCAAGCAGTGTATGAAGGCAAGGATCCTAAAAAGACAGATAATGTAGAAACGTTGACTCCTTTTGGCGAGGTGACGTATAAAATAAACAGGAAGAACTCGCTGAGATTTGAGTCTCAAATGCTGAATACAGACCAAGATTTAGGAAGTTTTTATCATGGCATATTGGAGTGGAATAGCTCACCTAAATTTACTATCGCCGTGAGTGATATGGTAAATACCAATCCAGTGCGTATAGTTAATGATCAACTAGCAGACCAAGTGCTGCACTATCCGAGTTTTTTTGTAAAATACAATGTTAGGACTACTTCCTTTACGGCAGCATACATAAAGCAGGTAGAAGGTGTAGTTTGTACGGGAGGTATCTGTAGATTAGAGCCAGCGTTTAGTGGGCTCAGGTTTACGCTTACTTCACAATTTTAAGGGTCTTACTGTTCCAATATAAAAGCAGGCTCATTGAATGTATGGGTAAATTGATCAAGTAGTTGTTCGGCTTCGACTTCACTGTTTGTAGATGCGATTACGACCCTGTTCAGCCCTCTGATTAGAGTTAAGGTAGCGTCAATGCCGTTATTTTGTACATGTTTTAGCATTCTATCCGCATTTGCTTTCACGCCAAAACTACCGACTACTATCAGGTACTTGCTATTGAGATTTATTGTTCCGTCGCTTGCTGGAGGATCTTCAGTCATTTGATCCGTATCAAGCTCTTCTGGTACCGTCTCAGCGTCCGTTATGTCTTCCTCTATTGTTTCAATGTCTTCTATGGTGCTTTCAGGCTGGTAGTCCGTTACGGCCTCTTCTGGCACTGTTTCTTCAGTAGTTGCAAGTTCATTTGCTTCTATACTAGCGTCCAGTGGTCTAAAAAAGACAACCCAAATAAAGGCAACTAAAGCGAGCAGGTATAGAGACCATTTGAAAAAATTCATCATACAAAAGTAAATATAGAATGCTTAGAAAAAACAAAGCGTCCTGTACTTTCGTGCAGGACGCTCTGTTTTTATGTTGAAAAAAGATTATTTGGATGCAGCAAAACGCTTAGCAATCTCATCCCAGTTGATTACATTAAAAAATGCAGCAACATAATCAGGTCTTCTATTTTGGTAGTTTAGGTAGTATGCGTGTTCCCATACATCTAACCCTAAGATAGGAGCTCCTCCACATCCTATTCCTGGCATTAGTGGATTGTCTTGGTTTGCAGATGAGCATACTTCTAGTTTACCATCTTTCACACATAGCCATGCCCATCCTGATCCGAAACGAGTACCAGCAGCTTTGCTAAATTCTTCTTTGAATGTATCAAAACTTCCAAAAGCTGAATCGATAGCCGCGGCTAAATCTCCGGTTGGAGCGCCTCCACCATTTGGGCTCATTGCAGTCCAAAACTGATTGTGATTATAATATCCGCCACCGTTATTTCTCACGGCAGTGTTATCCATATCTAGTCCAGTAAGGATGTCTTCTATGCTTTTGCCTTCCAGATCTGTTCCGGCTATTGCATTATTTAAGTTATTCGTATACCCATTGTGGTGCTTGCTATGGTGTATTTCCATAGTGCGAGCATCTATGTGTTGCTCAAGTGCATCGTATGCGTACGGTAGTTGTGGTAATTCAAATGACATAATATTTCTTGTTTATTTTGTTTGAGTTCAAATTTAACATGAGAACATCGGAATATTAAATTTGTTTAGTTATAGCGGCATTAGCGGATATTATAGTCGGGCTTTTTTCTCGCTTTTGCCGGGGTAATTATCCTAGAGTATAATCAGTCGAACGAACTAAAAAGTAGCGAATGGTTTTGGATGGGATTGTCATTTCGAGTGAAATCATCTC
>DNHN01000126.1 GCA_003485825.1 Bacteroidota bacterium
ACGTAATCGGTACTGATGGCATTATAACGTATGCGTTTTTAGATGCGGACTACCGCAATAGAGCTGAGCCTATAGAAGTATTGAACGCCCTTACTCAGACCAAATAAAATTAGTTTCCCGAACTAAAGCACAAACCTTTAAGACTCTCTAAACGTAGTATTTAGGTGAGACTTGGTATAGTTTTAGTCACCCTAGGGATTCTAATGGCTCTTCATAGCTATTCACTTCCGATTTACGTAGATGAAGTCTTATTTAAGAGAGAAGTAGCCCAAATAGGTAATATAGATGCTGCTCAACACTTCTATATTATTCAGAAGAAGTACCTCACCCTTAAGTACACACTGCTCGATTATAGTGTCTGTGCGTTTTTACTCGGGATAGTAAGTATTGCCATTTCTTCGATTGGTTTTAACAACTTAAGGAGTCCTTCCAGTACGATTTCACTAACTTTCATTGGTATTGCCGCAGTCGGGTTATCTGTAGTAGCTTACTACAGTGATGGCATGGTACACCTATCTCGAGACCTTTCTCCTCCGTGGTCGCCCATACATTTACCAGACAATGAATCATTAAAAAAACTGCTCTACTTCCTAATCTCCTGGCTAGGGCTACACTGTTTAATTCTAAGAAAAGACTTTCAGACCAGCAAAAGATTTCATGATCTCTCCTTGGATTTTATAGCGCTCGGGCTCCTCAGCTCCACACTTGTAGCTGGCGGATTTGCGGTAGTAACAATTATAGGCGGACAGCCCATATACGCTGTACCGGCATTACTGTGGTTTTACTTCCACTTAAGCCTTTTAGCAGGCAAACAAAGTACACGCCGAATGGAGTAATACTCCTTCCAAACATAAGTAGCACAAAAAGAAAGTCATTTCCAATTGCACTACTTTCGTGACACTTAAACAATGGCACACGAAATAGAACGTAAATTCTTATTGGCAAATGACCAGTGGAGAGCACTAATAGAAGACTCTTTTACGCTGAAACAAGGATACTTAAGCACAACTCCAGCTGCTACTGTACGAGTGAGAATAAAAGCCGATAAAGCTACACTTACTATCAAAAGTAAAACTATAGGCATCCGCAGAAGTGAGTTCGAATATCCAATCCCTTCAGAGGAAGCACACCAGTTACTTGCTCTCTGTGAAGGCCCTTTGATACAAAAGACGAGGCATACCCTATCCATAGGGAGCCACACTTGGGAAATAGATGAATTCACCGGAGATAATAAAGGATTACTCGTAGCAGAAATAGAACTAAGCGCTAAAGATGAAACGTTCACTAAACCAGCATGGATTGGGACCGAAGTATCAAATGATATGCGCTATTATAATTCTAATCTAGTGACGCATCCATATACGCAATGGTAAACGGGTAGCTCCTAAAATGAAGTCGACCGATAGTTTTGGGTTGCTTCAATCCACCATATAACTCATTTAGCTCAACAGTATAATTCTCTTAAGAACGTTGTTAATAAACGGCTTATTTAAAGCCTTCTTCAAGTACTTATTGGGATAGTTCTTATCACACAATCTAAGTATTTGGGTAAATGGGTAGGTAAAAAAGTACTAGAGGATGTGGAGGTGGAAACCTAAATCTCAAGCACTAGTCCATCGTACGACAAATTCATGCCTTCTGGCAACTGAGCATCTACCTCTTCGTGCAAGCCCATCTGATGACTCATATGAATAAAATAAGTCTGCTCTGCTCCTATTTCTTGTGCTACTTCAATGGCCTGCTCCAAGCTGTAGTGTGAGATATGCTCACTTTGTCTCAGTGCACTTAGCACGAGAACCTTGCTTCCTTTTAGTTTTTCTTTCTCTTCCTCAGCTATGAAATTAACATCTGTAATGTAAGAAAAGTCACCTACTCGATACCCGAATACAGGTAACTTGTAGTGAAGCACTTCTATAGGCGTAAGCACTAAATCACCTACTTCAAAAGGATTATTATCCAAGATATGCAAATTCAGGCTAGGTACTCCCGGATAGCGTTTCTCGGCAAAAGCATAATGAAAATCTCGTTTTAAGGCTATTTCTACATTGGGAGTAGCATAGACCTCCATGGGCATTTGGGTCTTCCAGTTAAAGCCCCGTATATCATCAAAACCTGCCATATGATCCTTGTGCTCGTGAGTAAAGACTACAGCATCTAGTTTCTTGACACCTTCACGCAACATCTGATAACGAAAATCTGGCCCTGTGTCGATGATAAAATTAGTGTTCTCGGTTTCAACTATCACACTCGTCCTCAATCTTTTGTCCTTAGAATCTGCGGACTGACATACTGCACACTCACAAGCGATAATGGGCACGCCTTGTGATGTTCCAGTTCCTAGGAAAGTGATTTTCATTCGGGACAAAGGTATGTTACAAGTGACAATTTCATAGTCGCATTAGCGTGAAATCGGAAGTTTCTCTTTTACCGCAGCGGTTTGCTCTGACAACTGCTCCCGAATACGAGAGGTGGCCTGCTCCGAAAGGTACCACCCTAGCGGTATTATCTCGTCATCATTTCTAGCTAGGTTTACAAATAACGCTTTAAGTCTGAAATGATACGTATCAAATCTTCC
>DNHN01000083.1 GCA_003485825.1 Bacteroidota bacterium
AAATGAGTACTGAAACATTAGAAAAATCAGAGCAAGAAGTTGCAGAGGTTGCAAAGCCAAAAGAAGCACTTTTTAGTAAGAAGAGAAAACAGCTTCTCACTAACCCGTTAGACGAGGATAATCCTATAACTATTCAGGTGTTAGGAATCTGTTCGGCACTAGCGGTTACGGTAGCTCTTAAACCTACCTTAGTAATGGCTATAGCTGTAACAGCGGTACTTGTATTGGCTAACGTAGTGATATCTGCACTAAGAAATACGATCCCGAATAGAATTAGAATTATTGTGCAGCTAGTGGTAGTTGCATCTCTTGTGGCTATTGTGGATCAAGTACTTAAAGCGTATAGCTACGATATATGGAAAGAACTTTCGGTATTCATAGGTCTGATTATTACAAATTGTATTGTAATGGGTCGTCTTGAAGCTTTTGCTTTAGGAAATAAACCTTGGGATTCATTTTTAGATGGATTGGGTAACTCATTTGGATACGCTTGGATAATTTTAGCCATAGCTTTCTTTAGAGAATTATTTGGTAGTGGTAAGCTATTTGGAATGCAAGTATTGCCAGACAGTTATATCGGCAATGGAGTAATGATGTCTCCAGCTGGAGCCTGTATACTTTTAGGTATTCTTATTTGGGTAGTAAGAAGTAAAAGTGGTTACGTAGAAGATTAATTTTTGCGAACTCAATTAAAGATTTAAAAAATGGAAAATTTAATAAACATATTTATCAAGTCGATTTTTATCGACAATATGATTTTTGCTTACTTCCTTGGTATGTGCTCATACCTAGCGGTATCCAAAAAATATAAGACTGCTGCAGGACTTGGAATGGCAGTAGTTTTTGTTCTCGGTATCACGGTGCCGTTAAACTGGTTAGCCTATAACTTTCTACTCAAAGAAGGAGCGTTAACTTGGATCAGTGCTGATTTTGCATCAGTAGATTTAGAAGTACTTAAGTTCATCGTGTTCATCGCAATTGTTGCGGCATTCGTACAGCTTACGGAGATGGTAATAGAAAAATTCTCACCATCGCTATATAATTCATTAGGTATATTCTTACCACTGATTGCAGTAAACTGTTCTATTCTAGGTGGTGCATTATTCTTACCTACTAGAGATTATCAGTTTGCAGAGGCAGTAACATTTGGGTTAGGTTCAGGTATAGGTTGGTTCCTAGCTGTAGTATCACTAGCTGCTATTCGTGAAAAAATGGCTTATGCTGACGTTCCAAAGCCGTTAAGAGGTCTTGGAATTACATTTATCATAGTAGGACTTATGGCCTTTGGGTTTATGAGTTTTGGTGGTTTTGAATTACCGTTTAAGACTACTGAGCAACAACAAGCTGAGCAAGAGAAAACATCTGTTAAAGTTGAAAACAAAACCGCAGGTGATGTAGTTAATTCATTAGTAAACTATTCAGAATAAGAAAATGATTATAGCATTAAATACAACAGTTATATTTTTAGCAGCAGCAGTTTTTACTTCGGTAATTATACTACTGGTAGCTATGCTTATGATTGCCGCTAAGAGATTGGTAAATTCTGGTGCAGTAAAGTTGACTATCAATGGTGAGAGAGAAGTAGAAGTGGAAGCAGGAGGAACACTATTAGGTGCTCTTCAAGAAGCTAATCTTTTTTTACCATCTGCCTGTGGTGGAGGTGGTACATGCGCTATGTGTAAGTGTCAAGTTCACGAAGGTGGTGGAGATATACTCCCTACAGAGACAGGTCATATAAAAAGACGTGAGCAGAAAGATAACTGGAGACTTGCTTGCCAAGTGAAGGTAAAAGAGAATATGGTAGTGGAAGTACCAGAAGAGGTATTTGGTATCAAGAAATGGGAATGCGAAGTGGTATCAAACTACAACGTAGCTTCATTTATTAAGGAATTCGTAGTAAGATTACCAGAAGGGGAAACACTTGATTTTGAAGCAGGTGGATATGTACAGGTAGATGTACCACCGATTCTTGTAGATTTTAGTACAATTGACATTACTGCTCACCCAGAATTAGTAGCTGATGGAAGAGATCCGATGGATTTTAAATCAGAATGGGATAAGTACGGACTGTGGGACCTCAAAATGAAAAATGATGAGACCATCTTTAGAGCGTACTCTATGGCAAACCACCCTGCAGAAGGGAATATCGTAATGCTAAATATTCGTATAGCTACTCCACCTTGGGATAGAAAGAATAATAAGTGGATGGATGTAAATCCAGGGATTTGCTCTTCTTTCGTTTTTGGCTGTAAGCCTGGAGATAAGGTGACGATATCAGGACCTTACGGAGAGTTCTTTATTAAAGAAACGGATGCAGAGATGCTTTATATAGGCGGTGGTGCTGGTATGGCTCCAATGCGTTCTCACCTATTCCATTTATTTCACACCTTAAAAACAGGTAGAAAAGTAACGTATTGGTACGGTGGACGTTCTAAGAGAGAGCTATTTTACCTAGATCACTTCAATAAAATAGCAGAAGAGTTCCCTAACTTTAAATTCTTTGTAGTGCTTTCAGATGCGGCACCTGAAGATAATTGGGTCACTAAAACAGATGTTAATGATGATAAGGGAGATGGTTTCTCTGGTTTTGTGCACCAAGCGGTGATAGATGAATACTTAACCAACCACGAAGCACCAGAAGACATAGAGTTTTACTTCTGTGGCCCTCCACTAATGAACCAGGCGGTTCTTAAGATGTGTGATGATTGGGGAGTACCACCAGAAAATGTGGCATTTGATGATTTCGGAGGGTAATAATCTCAATTAAATTCTGAAAATGAATTATAAAAATAGA
>DNHN01000337.1 GCA_003485825.1 Bacteroidota bacterium
ATCCACCTCGTCCTGCTTTTCCTACTGCTGTTCTGTATCCGTTTACTATGTATGCTTCGTTCATTTTTTTAGTTCTTTATTGAGTATTGAGATGTGAGTAATGAGACTCGAAACTTCTTATCTTTTTATTCATTTTAGCCGCTACCAGCAATGATCTTCTTAATTGGATTTCCCTGAATTTTTGTTGCGCTCCTTCAGGATATTCTATATTTTCTGTAATCATGTTGAAATCATTTTGTGCCTTTATATAACTTGGATTAAGATTAATGAAAAAAGAAAGTAGCAATAGACCGTTCACCCTTCGACTAAGCCCGTGCTGAACGGAGCCTAAGTACTCAGGATAACCACCTATATGACTCATATCTAACATCTCAATACTCACTACTCTTTACTATCATCTAGTTTCTCAAAGGTTTCCCTGTCTTCAGCATGTGCTGTATTCTCTCTAGTGTTTTTCGTTGTCCAAGTAGACTCAAAAATGCTTCTCTTTCCAGGTTCAATAAGTACTGCTCTGTAACCTTGGTAGGTTGGGTCAAGTCTCCTCCTGCCATTACAAAAGCGAGTTTTCTACCGATGAGCATATCGTGTTCGCTGGCGTATCCGCTTATTCCAAAAGCTTCTACTCCTGAGTACAATGCTCCAAGTGCTGTTCTCCCAAGCACAAGAATATCTTCTCGTTGTGGTTTTTGAACGTAGCCATCGTGGTGCAGTTCTAGTACTTTTCGTTTTGCTTCTGTGATTACTCTGGCTCCGTTTACTACTACTTCATCCTTATCGTGATGCATTACACCTATTTCAAAAGCTTCGTGTGCAGACGTAGCCACTTTTGCGGTAGCTATAGTCTGAAAACGCTCTATCAGCGTAGGCAACTGAGGATCGCCGGTGTAAAAACTATCACTCGTTCGAACCACAAATTCTTTGGTACCTCCACCCCCAGGTATAAGTCCTACTCCTGCTTCTACTAGACCAATATAGGTCTCTGCTGAAGCTACTGCACCGTCTGAATGCAAGGTCATTTCACATCCACCGCCTAGTGTAAGTCCGTGAGGCGCTATCACCACTGGTACACTAGAATAGCGCAATCGCATTACTGTTTTTTGGAAATAGCTGATGACCATATTCAGTTCATCAAACTCCTGCTCTATGGCCAACATTAGCATCATAGCTAAGTTTGCTCCTGCAGAGAAATTCGGTGCATCATTTCCTATTACTAGTCCTTTCCATCCTTCAGTTTCTGCTATTTCTATCGACTTGTTAATTGCAGATAAAGTCCCACTACCGATTGCATTCATCTTTGAGTGAAATTCTAGACAAAGTACACCGTCTCCTATATCATGAAGGGTAGCCTCTTTATTCGTATAAACAGGTGCTGCACTTCTAAAGTTATCTAAAACGATAAATGCTTCTGTGCCTGGTATTACTTCGTATTCGCCTTTAGCAATATTGTAGTACTTACGCTTACCCCCTTCCGATTTATAGAAAGAAGAATTCCCTTTTGCTTTGAAATCTGTAATCCACTGTGGAACAGAGTAGCCTGCTTTTTCTATAGCACCAAGTACTTTATCAAAACCTATTAGATCCCAAGTTTCGAATGGCCCTACATCCCAGCCGAACCCCGCTTTAAGCGCATCATCTATTTGATACAGCTCGTCTGCTATCTCAGGAATTCGATTACTAGAATAGGCTGCAATAGCTGTGATAATATCATTATAAAAGTCTGCAGCAGCATCTCCTCCATCGTACAATATTCCTAACTTACTTTTTAGTCGGTTAGCCTTTCGCGCTTTCCCGATGCTATCGTATCTTGGGCTCTCTTTTGGTCCGTATTCTAAAGTCTCAAGATTTAACGCTTCAATAACTCTACTGCCATCTGCCGCTTTCCCTTTTTTATAAAACCCTTGACCCGTTTTATCTCCGAGCCATTTGTTTTCTAGCATTTTTTCTAAGAAACTCGGAATGGCAAACCATTCTTTCATTTCGTCCTTAGGACAATTTTGCCCAACACCATTAGCTACTTTTACCAAGGTATCCAATCCCACCAAGTCTGATGTTCGGAACGTCGCAGACTTTGGTCGGCCAGATACCGGTCCAGTTATAGAATCTACGGCCTCGATAGTCAAACTGTGCTTTTGCATCATTTTAAATATGGCCATAATGCTGAAAACACCAATTCTGTTAGCAATAAATGCTGGAGTATCTTTAGCCTTGACCGTAGTTTTTCCTAAGAAAAGATCTCCATAGTGTAAGAAAAAATCCACTACTTCTGACTTGGTCTTGGTGGACGGTATAATCTCTAATAACTTTAAATATCTCGGAGGATTGAAAAAGTGCGTACCACAGAAGTGAGCCGCAAAATCTCCACTTCTACCTTTGAGCATCATTTCTATGGGTATACCCGAAGTGTTACTCGTAATCAAAGTGCCTGGCGTACGGTACTCCTCTACCCTATCAAAGAGTTCAATCTTAAGATCAAGCCTCTCAATGATCACCTCTATAACCCAGTCACAGTCTTTTATCCGATGAAGATCATCCTCTAAGTTTCCAGTTTTGATTCGCTTCGCAAAATCTTTGGCATAAATAGGTGACGGATTATTTTTAAGTGCAGCGGTCAAAGCTTGTTGAGCTACCTTAGCATCCTTACCCGCTTCACTCTCTGCACTTTTAGGGAAGTTTTTTAGATCTAATAAAAGGACATCTAATCCGATATTGGCAAAGTGGCAAGCGATACGACTACCCATTACCCCTGAGCCCAATACGGCTACTTTTTTTATTTTTCTATGATTCACCATTCTATTTCTTATTTCACTGCGTTCTCTATTTCCAATTCTTTGTATTCCTCCAACAATCCAGAAATTACCCTTCTAAGGTGCCCTGCATCATCCATTACTTTCATCAGAAGTACTGCTCCTTCTATCTGAGCTACTACACTTTCTGCTTTCACACAAGCCTCTTTTTTACTGAGTACATATGTATATATATGCTCGATAGTAGCTATCCATTTCTCAAAAAAATCTTGTATTACTTTTTCAAATCCCAGGCTTAAATTTTTCGTCTCCAAACCAATATTAGCAAAGAAATTACCCGCGTCCTCAAAGATAAATATCTCCTCGGCCCGCTTGGACAGTAAAAATAGTCGATCATACGGACTTAGCTCTTCATCATACGCTGTTATAAAAACTTTATTCACGTAGTGATCCATAAGCGAGTTCAGCACTTCAAGCATTAGCTGCTCTTTACTGTCTATGTAGTGATACATACTCCCCTTGAGTAGTCCACTAGCATGCGCCAGGTCACTCATAGAGGTAGCGGTATACCCCTTAGTCTTAAAAACAGAAAGGGAATTTTTGAGAAGTGTTTTTCGATCTATTTTTGGTTTTGCCATAAAGCGGTTTCCAAATGTAATTATAATAATTTGTAAAACCAAACGGTTGGTAGGTTAATTTAATTTAGGCAAATCGTGATTAAACAGCACCCACTTAATAGCACTATTTCAGTTTAATGACCAACGGTCGCTTCATTCCTTTCACACTTGAAACCACGTTGTTCTGAATCTTTTTAACCTACTCAAAATTAAATGCCAGATTAACTATCCTCTTCTGTATTGTAAAGCTCATTTATTTGAAACACTTAAGCTCGACAAATAAATATACTGACATAGGCACTTTGTCTTGCTTAAAAAACTCAAAAGCAATAAAAAACAATACACGGCCGTTCTCCATCTACCTAAAAGCTAAAAGTTATGAAAAAGTACATTTTTATTATTCTTACTAGCTTAACCATTCAATCATTTTCCCAATTACCGTCGTATGAGTACTCCCCTTACCCGAGAAGTATTCCAAATGAAGGAACGTCCGTTGCCCATAAATATATGGGTGAGCAACGAGTCAAGTACTCCAAACGAATACACAGAGTCATAGATTCTCGTATGAAACAAAACAAGGACATTTCTTGGCCTCGAAATCCACTAAATAA